>NZ_JBXAYG010000004.1:0-152407 GCF_056782155.1 Dellaglioa sp. CoH-55-MRSF-9
TGTCTCCGATTGAATATCGAAAACATACCGACCAGATGATCGCTTAATATTTACTCCAACTTTTGGGGTTCACTTCAGAACCTGCTTAATCACTTTTTTGTTTAGACATTTTGTTCAAATGAAAGTTCAATTAAATATTTATCATGATGTGTCAGATACACGGTTGTTACCCAGACGTCCATATAGTCAGGGATGGAATGATCTAATTTATCGTTAAAGTAATCTAATAAATCACCGTGTTTTGAAACGAAATCATCAGTGAGACGATTAACAGTTAGTTTATCTGGTAAAAAATAAATATCAGCATCAGCTACTTTGACGCTTCCTGGTATGACGAGGGTTATTGAATTAGTATAGGTCAAGCGTGAAAAGAAAACGTCTTCTGGATGTCGTCTGACATAAGATAAGACGAAGAATATAGAATCTGAATTACTAGCCATAAGTGACACTCCCCATCTAAATGATTTACTTCATTATACCAATTTAAACGAAAATGTTTTGATTTATTTTATTATAGTCGTAGACAGACTAAATTTAAAAATATATTTTAGGTTTTTACTTAGGTAAAATCTTAATGGTAGCGTATACTTGAAGGTACAAATATAAACCATTTTATGGAGGTGCAGGCGATGAAGACAGTTCATTTTTATTTAGTAAGACATGGTCAAACACGATTGAACAGATTAAAGAGGCTACAAGGCGTGACTAATTCTCGTCTGACACACAAGGGGCGAGAGGCAGCTAGAAATTTGGGAACACAATTAAAAGATGTCTATTTTGAAGCCGTGTACACAAGTGACTTAAAACGAACGCAAGATACTGCGGACTTTATTCTTGAAAAGCATGACTCTTCGTTTGAATTTCAACCATTAAGAGGACTTCGAGAAGTCGATTTTGGTCGACTAGAAGAGATGAAAAATAAAGATTTAATTCCAATGCTTGTTAAAAAATTTGGTTTTTTTAAAGTGAGTCAGGCCGTTTTAGGGCATAATCGCTTTAGAAACTTAGTAAATATGTTCGCAGAGCTTGAAGGAACTAGCCAAGCTGAAACATATGATAAGATGACTAGTCGAATAATTGATACATTAACGGATATTGGGAATCAGTACCAGACGCAGGGAGGAAATATTTTAATTGTGTCTCATGGTCTTGTGTTATCAAGTTTTATCGACAGCTTAGAAAAAAATCAACTTCCAACGATGCTCTTGAAGAATGCTAGTGTTAGTAACGTTGATTTTAAAAAAGGTAAATTTACAATTGTGAAGATTAATCAAAAGGGGTGATTACGATTGCTATATCCTAAAACGATAAATAAAATTCGACAGTTAGTTAATGATGGTATTGTTCCTGGTGCTTCATATGGGGTTATCCATCATAATACAATTAGCAATCAAAACTATTTGGGATATTCGCAATTAGTCCCTGAAACTGAACAATTAGCTGACAATGCACTTTACGACGTTGCATCACTAACTAAAGTGATAGGAACAACAACTCTTATTTTAAAATTACAAGAAGAGGGTCGTTTGAATGTTGATGATTCCGTAAAAAAATACCTACCAAATTATCAGGACGAACGGGTGACTTTACGGCATATGTTGACGCATACGGCAGATTTTCAAGGGTATATTAAAAATCGAAATCAATTATCGGAACCAGATTTAAAACAAGCACTATTCGGACTAAGTAATGGTGAAAATCTTGGAAAAAAAGTTATTTATAGTGATATCGGACTAATTTTTTTAGGATATATTATTGAAAGTATTTTAAAAATTCCTGTTCAGCAAGCATTGCAGCAAGAAGTCTTAAATCCCTTAGGATTAACTGATAGTACTTTTAGTCCAAATATCTCAAGAAGTGTTCCAACTGAGATTATTCCTGACTTAGGTCTTTTAAAGGGTATTGTTCATGACCCCAAAGCACGGATTTTAAAAGAACATTGTGGATCGGCAGGGTTATTTTCCACTGTATCCGACTTATTACGATTTATGCAGTGGTTTATGTCAGATGGTCCTGAACGTCCAGTATTACGGCCGGAGACGACGCAAATGTTATTCTCAGATCAAACACCTACAAGAAGCTTGGGTCGTTCACTTGGCTGGGATCTTCGTGGAGATGGCGATTGCTTATCTGTCTATCATACTGGTTATACAGGAACATTTATAATAATGGATCAATCCATGCAAGACGGGTTGGTTGTCTTAACGAATAGGGTACATCCGACGAGTGATAATAGTCTCTATTTGGTAAAACGAGATGAAATTATAGAAAGCTTTTTAACGGAAAAAGCTGGATTGTAACCGATTAACATTCAAAAATGTAACCGCTTATGATAAAATAAACCAATAATATGTTTAACGAAGGAGAGAGCAACTAATGACAGAACCTTTATTCTTAAAACCTGTATTACAAGAAAAAATTTGGGGTGGTGATCATCTTAAAACGGTCTTTGGATATGATATTCCAAGTAATCATACTGGTGAACTTTGGGCTATTTCCGCACACTCACATGGCCCAAGTACTGTTTTGAATGGTCCATTTGCTGGCAAAACATTGAATGAAGTCTGGGATTCAAATCGTGAAGTTTTTGGTAATGCTAAAGGGGATGTTTTTCCACTTCTAACTAAAATTTTAGATGCTAATCAAGATTTATCAGTTCAAGTACATCCGGATGATACTTATGCAATGCAACATGAGCATGAACTTGGTAAAACAGAATGTTGGTATGTTATTTCAGCCGAACCTGGGGCAGAACTTATTTATGGGCACCATGCTAAAACACGTGAAGAATTAGCGGAAATGATTCATGACGAAAGATGGGATGATTTATTTACGCATGTACCTGTTAAAGCGGGAGATTTCTTTTATGTTCCTAGTGGTACAATTCATGCCATTGGTTCTGGTGTGATGGTCCTTGAAACGCAACAAAGTAGTGATACAACATATCGTGTTTACGATTTTGACCGTGTGGATGCAACAACGGGTAAGAAGCGTGACTTGCATATTCAACAATCGATTGATGTTACTAATGTGCCTAATAAAGTTCCTGAACTCGATATTCAAACAAAAATGGTCGGGGATGCCAAAGTAACAACCTTTGTTAAAACACCATTCTTTAGTGTTTATGAATGGTTGATTTCAAACGGATCAGCAAATTTTAAAAGAACAGTCGCACCTTATACTCTTGTTTCAGTTTTAAAAGGTGAAGGTCAGATTAAAGTCGATGATAAAATATATGATTTAAAAATGGGTATGCATTTTATTTTACCAAACGAAGTTAAAGAATGGACAATTACAGGTGATATGCAAATTATTGCATCAGAACCTGGAGAAAAAGCATAAAAAAATAAAGATTCAAACAATAATATACTATTGTTTGAATCTTTATTTTTTTACTAAAATGTTGGTTCGATAACGAGTGCTTCTTGTTGACTAAAATCAACATCTGGATATTTACGATGCAACGCAAGCAGTAGTAGACGTTTAGCTAATTCACCATTTCTTGTTAAGATTGGGCCATGGAAATATGAACCAAAAACGTTTTTGTAAATGACACCTTCTGAAGCATCACTACCATTATTACCTTTACCTTTTAACACTTTACCAAGTGGTCGTTCATCTTTACCGAGGAAGGTCATCCCGTTATGATTTTCAAAACCATGGTAAGTTTCACCGGTATCTTCATTTTGAATCGTAATATCTCCGATAAAACGATTGTCATCTTGTGTCTCTGTATAATGACTCATTGCACCAATGCCAGGAATTTTTTCACCATCAGCACCGACATAATATTGACCAAGTAATTGGTAACCGCCACAAATTGCGAGGAGGGGACCGTTATCTTCAATATAGTCGGTTAAGGCCTCTTTTTTGTCTTGAATATCTTTTGAGACAATTTTTTGTTCGAAATCTTGTCCACCACCAAAGAAAGTTAAGTCAAAATGATCTTTGTCAAAAGGTTGATCTAAACTGATGACTTCAGTTTGTAAGTCAGTATCCATTTGCTTGGCATAATATTCTAACACCAATAGGTTACCAACATCACCATAAGTATTTAATAAGTCACCATATAAATGGGCGACGTTTAAATGATATTTTGCCATTATTACATGCCCTCCTTGATATAACCATCATTAGCGAGTGATTTACGTAACTGTAAAACAGCTGTATAAGTGGCTAAAACGTAAATATGTTTTGTGGGGAAGGTTTTAAGTTGTTCGATAACTTTAGCAATGTCAGGTTCTTTAATTAATTGTTCATCTTTGACACCAGCGACCTTAAAACGGAATGAAACATCTTTATAACGTTCACCACCCGTCATGAATTGAGGAATGTTCATTTGTGTTAATTGTTCGAAATTCCCATCCCAAATCCAACTGGTATCAATACCATCTGCGTAATTTGCATTTAATAAGAAGGCCAACGAGAATGGTTCTGTATCTGTTGCAATCATATCTAGTACCTGATCGAGGCCAACTGGATTTTTAACTAAAACTAAGGTAATGTCTTTGTCTTCAACATGGATGACTTCTTGTCGACCAAAGACTTGCTCATCGTCTTCACTTAATGTATTACTAATTGTTGCAGGACCAACATTGAAGACACGACCAACTGCATAAGCAGCAAGGGCGTTGTAGATGTTATATAAACCGCCGACATGAATTTCCATGGGTTGTCCATCAACTATAAAGTGAGATGATGTGGGTGTTTGTTCTAAAAGTGATGTTAATTGGTAGTCTAATTTTGGACGACTAAAATGACAGTTTGGACAATAATATTTCCCGAGATTAGCATACGTACGGGTTTTATAATGTAAGATATGTTGACAAACTGGACAAAGAATCCCATCAGTATTCGTAGGTGCTAAACTTTCTGTTTCCTCTTCATGATTAAAACCGTAGAAAACAAAAGGATTTGGTAATTCAATTGAATGGAAAATGGGTGCATCACCATTTGCAATAATTGTTGCATTGGGTGCTAATTTAATCCCATCAATAATTTTTTTGTAAGTTGTATAAATTTCACCGTAGCGGTCCATTTGATCACGGAAAATATTTGTTAGAACAAATGCTTTAGGCGTGATGTATTGGGTTACTTTAATGACATTTGCTTCATCAACCTCAAGAACAGCAAGAGGACGCTCATTTTTTTTGCGCTTATCCGTTAGAAATGCTGTGATAATACCTTGTTCCATATTTGATCCAGCAGAGTTTGTTAAGATATGGTCATATTTAGCACCTAAAACCTTAACTGTTAAGGCGGTTGTTAAGGTTTTACCGTTGGTTCCAGTGATGACAATAACGTCATAATTAGCACCTAATGTTTTTAAAATTTCTGGATCTAACGCGGCAGTTATTTTGCCGGGTAGAGAGCTACCACCTTTTAGAAAGGTGTGCAAAAACCAATATGATGATTTCCCTGCGACAGTTGCTATTGAGCTTTTTATCGTCATTAAAATATCCTCCGTTTACAGAAAATTGACTACATAGGATAGAATCCACGTCATAGCCTACTTTACTGAATTTATATTATGTCTATAATAGCATAATTACAAAATTCTACATATAAAATGCCTAATATTAAGAAAAAATTTTTATTTAATGAAATCCAAGCTTAAATCGGATATACTTAAAGACGGAAATCTGAAAAACAGAAGAGGTTTATTATGGCGCAATTATTTTTTAAATACGGTGCAATGAATAGTGGTAAGACAATTGAAATCTTAAAAGTTGCGCATAATTATGAAGAACAAAATAAATCAGTTATTATTTTAACAAGTGGTGTGGATGACAGGGATGGTGTTGGATTTGTTTCAAGTCGAATTGGATTGAAACGTGAGGCGACACCTATTTTTGAAGAAACAAATGTCTTTGATTTAGTTCAACAGACTAATTCAAATGCTGCTTGTGTTTTAATAGACGAATCACAATTTCTAAAACAAGCACATATTATTCAATTAGCTAAAATTGTGGATGAATTAAATATTCCAGTTATGGCTTTTGGGTTAAAGAATGATTTTAAAAACGAATTGTTTGAAGGATCAAAATATTTATTATTATATGCTGACAAGATTGAAGAAATGAAAACAATTTGCTGGTTTTGTCATAAAAAGGCCATCATGAATTTACGTATTCATGATGGTAAACCTGTATATGCTGGCGAACAAATTTTAATAGGTGGTAATGAAGATTATTATCCAGTATGTCGTAAACATTATAACAATCCGTTGATGACACAATTACAATAATCAGATAGACTAGAAAGATAAAGAATTAAGAGGAGACAATATAAAATGGATGAAATGTATGATCAATTACAATCAGTTGATGATCGCTATGAAGAATTAGGCGAATTATTGTCTGATCCTGAGATTATTTCAAATAATAATCGGTTTATGGAATTATCAAAAGAAATGGCAAGTATCCGCGAAACAGTTGAGAAATATCGCCAATATAAAGTTGTTGTTCAAGAACTTGCAGATGCTGAAGAAATGCTAGGCGAAAATTTAGATTCTGAAATGGCTGAAATGGCTAAAGAAGAATTATCTGACGCAAAGAAAGCAAAAGCAGCTTTAGAAGAAGAAATTAAGGTACTATTAATTCCTAAGGATCCTAATGATGATAAAAATATTATCATGGAAATTCACGGCGCTGCCGGTGGGGATGAAGCTAGTTTATTTGCTGCAGATTTATTCTCAATGTATTCTAAATACGCTGAGAAGCAAGGTTGGACTGTTGAAATTGTGGATAAAAATGTGACTGAAGTCGGTGGTTTTAAAGAAATTGTCCTGTTGATTAATGGTGATAGTGTCTTTTCTAAGCTGAAATATGAAAGTGGTGCACATCGAGTTCAACGAATTCCATCAACAGAATCAGCTGGACGTGTGCATACTTCTACTGCAACAGTAGGTGTTATGCCTGAAGCAGAAGATGTTGAAATTGAAATTGATGCAAAAGATATTAGAACGGATGTTTATCGTTCTTCTGGTGCCGGTGGACAACATGTTAATAAGACATCATCTGCTGTCCGAATGACCCATTTACCAACAAACATTGTTGTAGCTATGCAAGATGAACGTTCACAACAACAAAATCGTGAAAAAGCTATGAAAATTTTGAAGGCTCGAGTTTATGATTTCTATTCACAACAAGAACAAAGTGCTTACAATGAAAATAGAAAATCAGCTGTTGGATCAGGGGACCGTTCAGAACGAATTAGAACTTATAATTTCCCTCAAAATCGTGTGACTGATCATCGAATTGGATTATCATTGAATAAATTAGATCGTGTTATGAATGGTGAACTTGAAGAAGTAATCGATTCATTGATTTTATATGATCAAACACAAAAAATGGAAAAGTTGCAAGAAAATGACTAATCCAACCTACTATGAAGCCTTGAAATGGGCTTCTTTGTGTATAGAGGAACATAAGTTAGAAGTTGAAAGTGGTCAGTGGTTATTATTAGAGCGACTAAGCTGGTCAACGACTGATTTATTAATGAATTATCAAACAAAAATGCCAAAAAATGAGTGGCAACAATATCAGATAGATATTCAGCAATTTTGTGATGGAATGCCGGCACAATACATTATTGGTCATGCCTACTTTTTTGGTATGCAATTGAAAGTGACCGAAGCAACCCTTATTCCGAGACCTGAGACGGAAGAATTGGTAGAATGGATGTTGGAGACATTGCCTGCTAATGAGAAGTTGGTAATTGCTGATATTGGAACCGGTTCTGGAGCAATTGCGATTGCTTTAAAACAACAGCGACCAAATTGGCAAATCTTTGCAAGTGATATTTCTAAAGAAGCAATTACGGTTGCCAAAAAAAATGCACAAGCACAGCAAGTTGATGTAACATTTTTGATTGGAGATTTAACAGAACCTATTCATGAATTGAAAGTGGATGTCATCGTGTCTAATCCACCATACATTGCCGAAAATGAGCGAGATGTGATGGATAAAAGTGTGATTGAACATGAACCGCAAGTCGCATTATTTGCAGCTGAAAATGGTCTAATCTTGTATCGAAGAATGATAGAAGAGGTGGCTCGCTTCACGCAAAAACCAAGAGATATTTTCTTTGAAATAGGGTATCAACAAGAAAACGCCGTGATAAAGATGTTAACAAACGCATTTGAAAATGCAGTTTTAATAGAAGGAAAAAAAGATAGTTTTGATAATCAAAGAATGATTCACGCAAAATTATAAAAGGGGTGTTGAGTTAATGGAAACAATTATTTATCAACCTAATGAAATAGAAACTGCTGCAGAGTTATTAAAGCAAGGACAATTGATCGCATTCCCAACTGAAACAGTGTACGGATTGGGTGCCGATGCGACAAATGAAGAGGCAGTCAAACAAGTGTATGCTGCAAAAGGTCGACCAAGTGATAATCCACTAATCGTACACGTTGCCGATGTAGAGACAGTTCGGGAATATGCACAACCACTTACTGCCAATGTGGAAAAGTTAATTAAAACATTTTGGCCGGGTTCATTGACGCTTATCCTTAAATTAAAAGCAGGAGCTCTTTCAAAGACTGTTACAGGCGGTTTAGAAACTGCAGCCTTTAGAATGCCAGATAACAAAGTTACATTAGATTTTATTATTAAGTCGGGCGTTCCAATTGTTGGCCCTTCAGCTAATACTTCAGGTAAACCTAGTCCAACAATGGCAGAACATGTTGCTCATGATTTGAATGGTAAAATTGCTGGTATCATTGATGATGGGCAAACAAAAGTAGGGGTGGAGTCAACTGTCTTAGACATGAGTACAGATGAACCAACAATTTTGAGACCTGGAGCAGTTACTCAGTCACAAATTGAGGATGTAATTGGACACGTTAGTGATGATACACATGAAGTTGCCGAAGGAGAAACGCCAAAAGCACCTGGGATGAAGTATCGACATTATGCACCAAGAGCACAAGTTGTGATTGTTGATTCAACACAAAATTGGTCAGATATTTTAGACTGGGTCGCTAAACAAGATATTGCAATCGGATTAATGGCAAAAGAAGGTCAAATTGATACGGATCAGATACCTAAGAATAGTGGCTATTCTTCTTTAGGAAAAACAATTGAATCAGCAAGCCAATCACTTTTTGACGGTTTACGCTACTTCGATGACAACCCTAATGTTCAAATGATTTTAGTTGAAGGGTTTGATAAAAAGGGATTGGGTGTTGCTTACATGAACCGTCTTGAAAAAGCAGCAAGTAGCCAAAATATTGTTGAACTTATGGATGCTGAAAAAGTGAAATATAAACAACAGGATAAAGAATTGTGGGATGCAATCGCTCATGAAGAAAAACGCCAAGAGGACAATATTGAATTAATTGCGTCTGAAAATATCGTTTCTGATGCTGTACGTGCTGCACAAGGTAGCGTGTTAACCAATAAGTATGCTGAAGGGTATCCTAATAAGCGTTACTACGGTGGTTGTGAGTATATTGATGTAGTTGAACAATTAGCTATTGATCGTGCTAAGGCACTATTCCATGCTGAATATGCCAATGTACAACCACATTCTGGTTCACAAGCTAATATGGCCGTTTACCAGGCATTTTTAGAACCTCAAGATAAGATTTTAGGAATGAAATTAAACGATGGTGGACATTTAACGCATGGTTCACCAGTAAATTTCTCAGGTGAATTGTACAATTTTGTTAGTTATGGTGTTGATTCTAAAACAGAACGTTTAAATTATGATGCTATTCGAGAGATAGCACTTAAAGAAAAACCTAAAATGATTATTGCTGGAGCCTCAGCTTATAGTCGAATGATCGACTTTACAAAATTTAGAGCAATCGCTGATGAAGTTGGCGCCTATTTAATGGTAGATATGGCTCATATTGCTGGTCTTGTAGCTACTGGACTGCATCCAAATCCCGTAGATGTAGCTGATGTTGTTACGACAACAACGCATAAAACGTTACGTGGCCCTCGTGGTGGAATGATTCTTGCTAAAGAAAAATATGCTAAAAAACTAAACTCGGCAGTTTTCCCTGGTACACAGGGTGGCCCACTTGAACACGTAATTGCTGGGAAAGCGGCAGCATTCTATGAGGCAGCGCAACCAGCATTTACGGCGTATATGTATCAAGTTGTTCAGAATTCACAAGCAATGGCTGGCGTATTTGCACAGTCAGATTTAGTGAGAGTTATTTCTGGTGGAACTGATAATCACTTAATGAACTTAGATGTAACACCTTCTGGGTTAAATGGAAAAGAAGTTCAAAACTTATTAGATCGTGTTCATATTACTGTGAATAAAAATACAATTCCAAATGAATCATTGAGCCCATTTAAAACGTCTGGAATTCGAATTGGAACGCCAGCAATTTCTACTCGTGGGTTTGACAGCGAAGACGTAAAAGTGATTGCAATTCTAATTCTATACGCAATTCAATTTCACGATGATGACGATAAATTAGCCGAAATTGGTTCGCAAGTTTTAGCATTATCTAAAAAGCATCCTATTTCACAAATTAAATACGTTTAAGACTAGTATTTTAGGTAATAATTCGCTAAAATAGAATAGACTAAATTTAAGGGAGTGTTTCGTAATGGGCAAATTTCAAGTGATGGACCATCCGTTAATTCAACACAAATTAACGATTATACGTGATAAGAACTGTGGTACAAAAGAATTTAGAGAAGTTGTTAATGAAATTGCTGAACTAATGGTATATGATGTTTCTCGCGATTTTGCTTTAGAAGATGTTATCGTTGAAACACCTATGGGTAAAACAACACAAAAAACATTGGCTGGTAAGAAAATTGCTATTATTCCTATTTTAAGAGCTGGTTTAGGGATGGTTGATGGTATTTTGGAATTATTACCAGCAGCTAAAGTTGGACATATTGGTATGTACCGTGATGAAACAACATTCCAACCAACAGAATATTTTGTAAAAATGCCTGAAGATATTGCTAGTCGTGATCTTCTTGTAGTAGACCCAATGCTTGCTACTGGTGGTTCTGCTATTATGGCAGTTGATGCATTGAAGAAGCGCGGCGCAAAGACAATTAAGTTTGTTTGTCTTGTTGCGGCTCCAGAAGGTGTTGCAGCTTTACGTGAAAAACATCCTGATATTGATATTTATACAGCAGCACTTGATGATCACTTGAATGAAGATGGCTACATTGTCCCAGGTTTGGGCGATGCAGGTGATCGATTGTTTGGTACGAAATAAATTAAATGAATGGCCCTTAGAATGCTTATGCGTAAGCCGTCTAGGTGTCATTTTTTTTAATGTGAAAAAAAACTCAAAATAAGTCAGAATTTCTTTTGTATTTTATTTCAATTGGTGGTATGATTTCTTTTGTAATTGGAGAATATTTATAAAGTTATTCTCTTTAATTTATACCGTTTTATACGGTCAAATAAAAGTTTGGAAAGAGGTGAAATTCTGTGGATGGAGATGCTTTCGTTGTGAATTTTTATGGCCTACCTTTCAATATTACGAATGTCGTTTCCGGTTTACTTGCATGTGTGATTGTCGCGATGATAGCTATTGTATTATCGAGAAGACTGACCATGAAACCGACTGGTAGACAAAATGTTTTGGAATGGCTCATTGATTTCACCAATGGGATTGTTAAAAGCGCAATGCCAGGAAAAGAAGGTAAGAAGTTTAATTTATTAGCATTTACGTTATTCTTATTTATCTTTGTATCTAACCAAATGGGTTTATTTTTACAAATAGGTTTTGGCGACAAGACGTTGATTAAAAGTCCAACGTCGAGTCCGCTAACGACACTAACGTTTGCATTTTTGATTCTGCTATTATCACATTTTATGGGTGTTATTCAATTCGGATTTAAGGGATATATTAAAAATTCCTATTTGAGTCCAGTTGCATTTCTTTTACCTATTAACTTGATTGAAGAATTTACAAATTTGCTAACATTAGCTCTTCGTTTGTACGGAAACATTTACGCTGGGGAAGTATTATTAACGTTAATTGGTGGTGCAGTTTCTATGGGCCCATTAATGACTATCGTGGCTTTACCAGTTGAAATGATCTGGCAAGGATTCTCTCTGTTTATCGGAAGTATCCAAGCTTACGTATTCGTAACATTGTCAATGGTTTATATCGGTGGAAAAGTACAAAAAGAATAAAACAAGATATCTAAGGAGGAAACAATTATTATGGGATTATTAGCAGCAGGTATTGCAGCTGGTTTAGCCGCTGTCGCAACAGGTATTGGTAATGGTTTAGTTATTTCTAAAACAATCGAAGGTATGGCTCGCCAACCAGAATTATCTGGTCAATTACGTTCAACAATGTTTATTGGTGTTGGTTTGATTGAAGCCGTTCCTATTATTGCTATCGTTATTTCATTCTTATTGATGGCTAAATAATTTTTGAAATTAAGTTTGATTCTTCGTTGATACAACGAAATATATTAATTTTAAAAAGGAGGTGTCAATAGATGTTTTCAGATTTAGTTTTCGGTGCAGTTGGTAATTTTCAAACTGGTGATTTCTTATTCTATATTATTTCGTTTGTTATTTTGATGTTAATCATCAAACACTTTGCATGGGGTCCTGTCACAAAAATGATGAGTGACCGTGCAGATAAAATTGCAAATGATTTAGATTCTGCTGAAGATTCAAGAAAAAAAGCCGATATTTTGGCAACTGAACGACAAGACCAATTAGATAATTCACGTCAAGAAGCATCTGAAATTGTTAGTCGTGCAAAAGATAACGGTAAAAAGCAACATGATGATATCGTTTCTGGAGCTCAAGATGAAGCAACGACGTTGAAACAAAATGCTGTTAAAGATATTGAACAAGAACGCCAAGAAGTATTGAGTAGCGTTCAAAGTGATGTCGCTGAATTATCTATTGAAATTGCTTCTAAGATTATTCAAAAAGAATTAAATGAGAATGATCAAAAAAACTTAATCAATTCTTATATTGAAGGGTTGGTAAAGTAAAATGAAATTAGATAAGGCAACCGTTGCCAATCGTTACGGTGAAGCCATCTTTGAAATTGCTGATGAACAAGGTAATATTGTTGCCTTTTCTGAAGAATTAGAGGAAGTTAGACAAGTTTTTCTTGCTAATCCACAATTGAGTGAAGTGCTTGTTGATGCACGTCTTAATTTGTTAGAAAAGCAAGACCTTGTTAAGGTCTTACTCAAAGATGCATCTCCAATTATTGCAAACGTTATCCAAATGGTCTTTGATTATGGTCGAATGGGTGATATGGTTGGAATAATTGAAGAATTCGAACGATTATGCGATGTTAAAGAAAAAATTGTACATGCAACCGTTACAACTGCAATTGAGCTTGATGATAGTCAATTAACGAAATTATCAAGTAAGTTTGCAGAAAGAATCGGTGCAAATAAGATAGTATTTAACAATATTATTGATGAAAAAATTATTGGTGGCGTTATTATTGAAGCCAATAATCAGATTTTTGATGGATCAATTTCATCAAAAATCAACAAAGTAAAACGATTATTAGCGGAGTAACATATTAAAGTAGTTAAGAGGTGAACCTTGTATGAGCATTAAAGCTGAAGAAATCAGTGCTTTAATTAAAGAACAATTGGAACAATATAAAGACGAACTTATCGTTGATGAAGTAGGTACCGTTACTTATGTTGGTGATGGTATTGCTCGTGCACACGGTTTGGATAACGCTTTATCAGGAGAATTGTTAGAATTTTCTGACGGTACTTATGGTATGGCTCAAAATCTAGAAACAAACGATGTTGGTATCGTTATTTTAGGTGGCTATGAAGGTATCCGTGAAGGCGACGTTGTCAAACGTACGGGTAGAATCATGGAAGTTCCTGTTGGTGAAGAACTTATCGGACGTGTTGTTAATCCTTTAGGCCAACCCATCGATGGTAAAGGTGATCTTAAGACAAACAAAACTCGTCCAGTCGAAAAAAAGGCTCCAGGAGTTATGGATCGTAAGTCAGTTGATCAACCTTTACAAACTGGACTTAAAGCTATTGATGCTTTAGTTCCAATTGGCCGTGGACAACGTGAATTGATTATTGGTGATCGTAAGACTGGTAAAACATCAGTTGCTATTGATACGATTTTAAATCAAAAAGATCAAGACATGATTTGTATCTATGTTGCTATTGGACAAAAAGAATCAACTGTTAGCGCACAAGTGGAAACGTTACGTCGATTAGGCGCAATGGACTACACAATTGTCGTTAGTGCTGGTCCTGCTTCTCCCGCACCATTATTATGGTTAGCTCCATATACTGGTTCAGCAATGGGTGAAGAATTCATGTATAACGGTAAACATGTCTTGATTGTATTTGATGATTTATCAAAACAAGCAACGGCTTACCGTGAACTGTCATTAATTTTGAGACGTCCGCCGGGTCGTGAAGCTTATCCTGGTGATGTTTTCTACTTACATTCACGTTTACTTGAACGTGCAGCTAAGTTAAGTGATGAATTGGGTGGTGGTTCAATGACTGCTCTTCCATTTATCGAAACACAGGCTGGTGATGTTTCTGCATATATTCCTACTAACGTAATTTCGATTACTGATGGTCAAATTTTCTTGGATAGTGATTTATTCTATTCAGGTACTCGTCCAGCTATTGATGCTGGTACATCAGTTTCTCGTGTTGGTGGGTCAGCTCAAATTAAAGCAATGAAGAAAGTTGCCGGAAGCCTTCGTTTGGCTCTTGCATCATTCCGAGAATTAGAATCATTTTCTCAATTTGGTTCTGATTTAGATGCCGCAACACAAGCTAAATTAAATCGTGGACATCGTACGGTTGAAGTACTTAAACAACCATTACACAAGCCATTAGTTGTTGAAAAACAAGTTTTAATTTTATATGCATTAACACATGGATTCTTGGATTCAGTTCCTGTTGATGATATTCTTCGTTTTGAAGGTGAAATTTTTGATTTCTTTGATAATAATCATAGTGATCTTTTAAATCACATCAAAGAAACAGGTAATTTACCTGACGAAGATAAATTTGATGCTGCAATCAAAGACTTTTCAGAAGGTTTCCAAGTAACTCCTGAAAAAGCGTAAACTAAAAGTAAATGAAAGATGGTGAGAATTAATGGGTGCTTCATTAATGGAAGTAAAGCGTCGAATCGTTTCAACTAAGAAAACGGGACAAATAACTGGCGCAATGCAAGTTGTTTCGACTGCTAAGTTAAGCCAAATTCAGCGTCATACTCAAAGTTATCAGATATATGCTTCTAAAATTAGAAGTGTCATTACCCATCTTGCCCAATCTCACCTTTTAGATGCTAAAGCTGGAAAATCAAAGCAATCATCTGAGAATGATAGTTCAAAATTTTCAGGTTTTGATATGTTACAAAAGAGACCTGTTAAAAAAAGTGGTTATTTAATTATTACTTCTGATCGTGGTTTAGTTGGTAGTTACAATAGTAACGTAATTAAACAAACATTAGATTTGATGAAGCAAAATGGCCATACTGTAGATAATGCTGTTATTATTGCTGTTGGTGGTACTGGTGCTGACTTCTTTAAAAATAGAGGATATGAGGTTGCCTACGAATACCGTGGTGTAAGTGATATTCCAACGTTTATTGAGGTTCGTGAAATCGTTAAATCAGTAGTAACAATGTATAACAGTGAAGTTTATGATGAATTATTTGTTTGTTATAATCATTTCGTTAATAGTTTACAATCGGACTTTCATTCTGAACAAATGCTTCCTATTTCAGAAGTGAATATGGATACAGATGCAGAAGGTATTGAAACGTCTAATGTGATGGGGAATGAAGATTATGATATGGAACCTTCAGGAGACGCAATTCTTGAAGTTGTTCTACCTCAGTTTGCTGAAAGCTTAGTATATGGTGCGATTTTAGATGCTAAAACAGCTGAACATGCTTCAAGTTCTACAGCAATGAAATCTGCGACAGATAATGCTAAAGATATTATTGCATCATTAGAATTAAAGTATAATCGTGCACGTCAAAGTGCTATTACAACAGAAATTACAGAAATTACTGGTGCAACAGCTGCTTTAGAGTAAAATGACAGGAGGAAATACAGAAGATGAGTCTCGGTAAAGTTGTTCAAGTTATCGGGCCCGTCGTCGATGTACAATTCTCTTTAAACGAAACCTTACCAGATATCAATAATGCGTTAAAAGTTACACGTGAAGATGGAACTGCTCTAATTATCGAAGTTACGCTTGAATTAGGTGACGGAGTTATGAGAACAATCGCCATGGATTCTACGGATGGCTTGCAACGTGGAACAGTTGTTGAAGACACAGGTGCTTCAATTTCTGTCCCTGTTGGTGAAGATACTCTTGGTCGAGTGTTTAACGTTTTAGGAGATACCATTGATGGTGGTCCTGAATTTAATAAAGATGCAGAGCGCAGTAGCATCCATAAAGATGCTCCTAAATATGATGAATTAAGTGCAAGTACTGAGGTTCTTGAAACAGGAATTAAAGTTATTGACTTGTTAGCCCCTTATATTAAAGGTGGTAAAATTGGATTATTCGGTGGTGCCGGTGTTGGTAAAACTGTTTTAATTCAAGAATTAATTCATAATATTGCTCAAGAACATAATGGTATTTCAGTGTTTACCGGTGTTGGTGAACGTACTCGTGAAGGTAATGACCTTTACTTTGAAATGAAAGAATCCGGCGTGTTAGAGAAGACAGCCATGGTGTTTGGTCAGATGAACGAGCCGCCTGGTGCCCGTATGCGTGTTGCATTGACTGGTCTTACAATTGCGGAATATTTCCGTGATGAAAAAGGACAAGATGTGCTATTGTTTATTGATAATATTTTCCGCTTTACACAAGCTGGTTCTGAAGTTTCAGCCTTATTAGGCCGTATTCCTTCAGCCGTAGGTTATCAACCAACATTAGCTACTGAAATGGGTCAATTGCAAGAACGTATCACGTCAACTAAAAAAGGTTCAGTTACATCAATTCAAGCAGTTTATGTTCCAGCTGATGATTATACTGATCCTGCTCCTGCAACGACGTTCGCCCATTTGGATGCAACAACTAACTTGGAACGTAGCTTAACGCAACAAGGTATTTACCCAGCTGTTGATCCTTTGGCTTCAACTTCAAGTGCTTTGACACCTGAAATTGTTGGAGAAGAACATTATCGTGTTGCTACGGAAGTTCAACATACGTTACAACGTTATCGTGAATTACAAGATATTATTTCTATTTTAGGTATGGATGAATTATCTGATGATGAAAAAGTAATTGTAGCACGTGCGCGTCGCATCCAATTCTTCCTTTCACAAAACTTTAATGTTGCCGAACAATTCACAGGAAAACCTGGATCATATGTACCAATTGCTGAAACAGTTCAAGGATTTAAAGATATTCTTGATGGTAAATATGATTCACTTCCTGAAGATGCTTTCAATGGTGTCGGCCCAATCGAAGATGTTATTGAAGCAGCAAATAAAATGGCAAAATAGGGGGTAATAACAGATGGCTGAAGATTCAGTTTTGACCGTTAGTATCGTCACTCCTGATGGTAGTGTTTATGACAATAATGCTAAAATGATTATTGTTAAAACACCCAGCGGGGAAATGGGTATTTTACCCAATCATATTCCAGTTATTGCTTCTCTTGATATTGATGCTGTCAGGGTTAAGGTAAATGATAATGAAGAAGATGAAATTGCCGTAAGTGGTGGATTCATTGAATTTTCAAAAAATGTCGCAACGGTTGTTGCAAATGCAGCAGAATGCCAAGAAGATATTGATGAAAATCGTGCACAGGCTGCTAAAAAAAGAGCTGAGCAGATGATTTCTACTGCAAAACAAACACATAATGTTGATGAACTTAAAAGATCTGAAATTGCACTTAGACGTGCAATCAATCGAATTAATATCTCTAAACATTAATACAAAAGTGGGTGCTGGATTTATTCAGTACCTTTTTTTGTATATACATATTAAATATTTCATTTTTGTTACAAATATTAGCGACAAGTGGTACAAAATATGCTATGCTTATGACGAATAAATTTTAGGAGTGTTTTGATGAATACTGTGGGAATCCAATCGCTAGTTACTTTAATGAGTCATCTAATGTTTATTGGAATTGCTTTTTGGGCAATTCAAGGGTTACGAATAGACAGGTTTTTCCCACAAAGTAGCCAACAAAGAATCAAAGTTTTAATTGTCTTATTGGCTATTTTATTAGGATATACAAGCAGTGCCTTTTTCTTAAATTTTATTGATAATGTTCGTAATTTAGTTTTTTTAGTTAAATAATAACGGGGGAATAACTTGTGGAAAAAATAATCGTCAAGGGTGGAAACTCACTCAATGGAACAGTGCATATAGAAGGCGCAAAGAATGCAGTATTGCCAATTCTAGCAGCCGGAATTTTAGCAAGTAGTGGTGAAAATACACTGTCAAATGTACCAGTTTTGTCAGATGTCTTTACAATGAATAACGTACTACGTTTTTTAAATTTAGACGTTGACTTTAATGAAGAAACTAATGAAGTTAAAATGAGTGCGACTAAAGAATTATCACCAGAAGCACCATTTGAATATGTTTCAAAAATGCGTGCTTCTATTGTTGTAATGGGACCACTTTTGGCACGACTTAAACATGCGAAGATTGCAATGCCTGGTGGGTGTGCAATAGGTTCTCGCCCAATTGATTTGCATTTAAAAGGTTTTGAAGCAATGGGTGCGCATATTGAACAATTCGATGGTTATATAGAAGCAACTGTAGATGAATTAAAGGGTGCCAACATTTATCTTGATTTTCCAAGTGTAGGTGCAACTCAGAATATTATGATGGCTGCAACATTAGCTACTGGTACAACTGTGATTGAAAATGTTGCAAGAGAACCAGAAATTGTTGATTTAGCTAATATTTTAAATAAAATGGGTGCTAAAGTACAAGGTGCTGGTACCGAAACAATTCGCATTCATGGTGTTAAGGCATTACATGGCGCTGATCATGCAGTTGTCCAAGATCGGATTGAAGCAGGGACATTCATGGTTGCTGCAGCAATGACTCAAGGTAATGTTTTAATCGAAGAGGCTATTGCGGAACACAATAAACCATTAATTTCTAAATTAGAAGAAATGGGCATTGACGTTATCCAAGAAGACAATGGTATCCGAGTAATTGGAACAGAAAAAATTAAACCAACTACAGTTAAAACATTGCCTCATCCAGGGTACCCAACTGATATGCAGCCTCAAATGACTGTCCTTCAATTAATGGCAGATGGTACAAGTATTTTAACAGAGACGGTATTCGAAAATCGTTTTATGCATCTTGAAGAATTACGACGTATGAATGCAAAATTTAAGATTGAAGGCAACTCAGTTGTCATGTATGGTCCAACTGACTTCAATGGTGCAGAAGTTGCTGCTACAGACTTAAGAGCTGCTGCAGCACTTGTGCTAGCAGGATTAGTAGCTCGTGGTTATACACAAGTTACACATCTTGAATATCTTGATCGAGGCTACTATCATTTCCATCAAAAGTTAGAAGCTTTGGGTGCTGAAATTAAACGTATCAATGATGATACACAAGATATAATTATTAAGACAGAAAATGAAGTAAAATAGAAGAAATGTCCATTTTGGACATTTTTTTATTGTATAGGTATATGGTATAATGCTTACATTAGTGTAAGTTTTAAGTGCCGAGAGGAGAAGCATAATGGCTAAAGATATTGGTATTGATTTAGGAACCGCAAATGTATTAATTAACGTACAAAATAAAGGAATCGTCTTAAATGAACCATCTGTTGTTGCAATTGACACAAAATCAGGTCGTGTATTAGCAGTTGGATCAGAAGCATATAAAATGGTTGGTAGAACACCTGGTAGTATTAGAGCTATCAGACCTATGAAAAATGGTGTCATTGCTGATTTTGATATTACAGAACAAATGTTAACTTACTTTATTAAAAAATTAAATGTGAGCGGCTTTTTATCAAAACCAAGTATTTTGATTTGTTGCCCAACAAATATCACATCAATTGAACAAAAAGCAATTATTCAAGCTGCTGAAAAAGCTGGTGGTGGCAAGGTTTATCTTGCTGAAGAACCTAAAGTTGCAGCTATTGGTGCTGGGTTGGATATTTATCAACCCCGTGGTAGTTTAGTGATTGATATTGGTGGTGGTACAAGTGATGTTGCCGTTATTTCATTAGGCGATATTGTAGCAAGCCGTTCATTACGTGTTGCTGGTGATCAATTGAATAGTGATGTTATCAATTTTGTTAAGCAAAAACATAACCTTCAAATCGGTGAACGTACAGCTGAAAAAGCTAAAATTGAAATTGGGACAGTTTACCCAGACAATCGTGCATTAGAAATGGAAATTCGTGGACGAGATGTTGTTACTGGTTTACCAAAGACAGTTGTGCTTAGCTCTGCTGAGATTGAAGAAGCAACTCATGATACAATGCAAGCAATCGTTGCAGCAACTAAAGAAGTTCTTGAACAAACACCACCAGAATTAGCATCAGATATTATTGATACTGGGATTATTTTAACAGGTGGCGGTGCATTATTAGATGGTGTTGATTTATTAATGTCATCGAACTTAGATATTCCTGTTATGGTGTCAGAAACACCATTGGATGATGTCGCAAAAGGAACTGGATTCTTGTTAGATCATATTGAAAAACAAGGTAGATAACAACTGTGATACTGGTTATTAAGGGAGGTCTATTAACGGGGCAATCTGTTGATGGACCTTTTCATATAGGAGGTGTCATTTATTTATGCAAAACTTAATGCTTGCACCAATCAAGTTTTATCAAAAATTTATTTCACCGATGTTTCCACCTAGTTGCCGGTACTATCCAACATGTTCAAACTATATGATTAAGGCAATTCAAAAACACGGTGCAAAAGGTATTATTATGGGTATCGGTAGGATTTTACGATGCCATCCTTTTGTCAGAGGCGGATACGATCCCGTACCTGATTACTTTACCGTACGAAGAAATAAGAACCCTAAAGGAGAAGAAAAGCATGTCTAAAAAAGAAAAAGAGATTGAAGTAGCAGAAAATGATATTAAAATTAATGGTGAGGATGCAGTTTCATTAACCGTTGGCGGTATTGAAATTGGTACAGTCATTCAACAAGATACAAAATTTGTTGCAACATTAAGTAACGGTGAGATATTCAAAGCTAAAACTCGTGATGAAGGTATTGATACTTTATTGCGCGATTTTCACTTACATCGCGGTTAATTAGTCAATTATTAAATTTTAGCCTATTCAAAAATTTAACGAAATAAGTGACATAGTGTGGAGGGGAATTCTATGAGTAGTAGAAAAGATGAGGTCGATAGTGAGTCAAGAATTGATTATGGTATTATTTTTGCCGTTTTAGTCTTGGCAATTATTGGGCTTGCCTCAATTTACGTATCAGCATCCCATGATACTAGTGCGACCTCAATTGTTAGCCAAATGGTTTCACAGTTAATGTGGTACGCTATTGGTGTCATTGCAATTGTCGTTATTATGCAATTTGACTCAGAACAATTATGGCGAGTCGCACCGATAGGGTATTTTATTGGCCTGTTTTTATTGATGATTGTTTTAGTCGTATATAGTCGACCTTTATATATAAACACAGGTGCTAAAAGTTGGATACCATTAGTTGGTTCGTTAACGTTCCAACCATCAGAAGTTATGAAGCCAGCATTTATATTAATGTTGGCGCGTGTGGTTACGATACATAACAATGATTATCCAACTCATAAAATTGGGACAGATATTATTTTATTAGCCAAAATGATAGCATGGACGTTACCAGTAGTTATTTTATTAAAACTGCAAAATGATTTTGGAACAATGCTCGTTTTCTTTGCTATTTTAGGTGGTGTCATTTTAGTTTCAGGTATCACTTGGAAGATTATTGGACCGGCATTTGGAACGGTGGCTGTTGTAGGTGGAACGGCATTATATATGGTTATTTCAACAACTGGTCGATCAATTCTAGAAAAAGTTGGCTTTTCTGCCTACCAATTTGACCGAATTGATAACTGGTTAGATCCATCAAAAGATACATCCGGAACAGGATATCAATTATGGCAAAGTATGAAAGCCATTGGATCAGGACAAATGACTGGTAAGGGATTTAACGTGTCAAATGTTTATGTTCCCGTCCGTGAATCTGATATGATTTTTTCTGTTATCGGCGAAAACTTTGGGTTTATTGGTGGTTGTATTTTAATCTTTATTTATTTCTTACTCATTTATCGAATGGTTCGTGCAACCTTTGATACGAAGAATGAATTTTATGCTTACTTATCTACTGGGGTCATTATGATGATTTTATTCCATGTTTTTGAAAACATTGGGATGAGTATTGGGTTACTACCTTTAACAGGTATTCCATTACCATTTGTCAGTCAAGGTGGGTCTGCTTTAGTAGGAAATATGATTGGAATTGGCTTAATTATGTCAATGCGATACCATCATAAGAGTTACATGTTCAGTAGCGAAGACGAAGATTTTGATAAAAAGATAAGGCAGTGATTCTATTATGGAATCACTGTTTTTTAAAACTAGGAGGTTTTGATGATGATTGATTTTTATTGGTATCCTAAATGTTCAACTTGTAGAAAAGCAAAACAATGGTTAGACGAAAATGAGGTTGAATACCATATAATAGATCTTATCCAAGAAACACCAAAGGCGAGTCTAATCGAAAAATGGTTGAATGAGTCTGGTCTTCCAGCAATATCTTTTTTTAATACACAAGGAAATAAGTATCGTGAATTAAATCTAAAAGATAAACGACCAACGATGACAATTCAGCAATCAAGTCAAATTTTAGCATCAGATGGGATGTTAATGAAACGTCCGGTATTAACTGATGGAACAAAATTAACGACCGGATTCAGTGAAGATGTTTTTACAGAGACATGGTTAAATAAATAAAACTGTTGACATTAAATTTTAATCTAGCTATAATCAACTACAATAAGAAATACAGATAAGACGTTTTGAAAAGATGAGTAAATTTTAGTAATTAGTTAAGAGAATCCTGGTAGCTGAAAAGGGATCAAAATTACGGAATTGAATATGGTCTTGGAACGTTTGGTAGATGAGCAATGTTAATCTACCTTGGGTACGCCCAATACAGCGGAAAGGTATCGGTTATATTAAAACCCGTACCTGATGAGATTGTTATCGTGAGGTAACAATAAAACAAGGTGGTAACACGTGAAGTTTATAACTTCTCGTCCTTCCGTTTATTAAACGGGGGATGGGAGGTTATTTTTTTGCAGAAAAATTAGGAGGTATTAACATGATTGAGTTTAAAAATGTATCAAAAGAGTTTATCACGAAAAGTGGTAAGGTTAGCGCTGTTTCTGATGTGAATCTTTCGGTGGAAGATGGTAGCATCTTAGGTATTGTAGGATATTCAGGTGCTGGTAAAAGTACATTAATTAGAATGCTGAATGGATTAGAGACACCAACTTCGGGTGAAGTTGACGTTAATGGCGCTAAAATCGCATCTTTATCGGGTAGAACATTGAGAAAGCAACGTCAAAAAATTGGCATGATTTTTCAACATTTTAATTTACTCTGGTCACGAACGGTTGTGGAAAACATCATGTTTCCACTTGAACTTGCTGGAATAAGTAAAACTGAGCGGTTGTCCAAAGCTGAAGAATTAACAACATTAGTTGGGTTAAAAGGTAAAGAAAATGCATATCCTTCTGAGTTATCTGGTGGACAAAAGCAACGAGTTGGGATTGCTAGGGCTTTAGCGAATGATCCTGAAATTTTGATTTGTGATGAAGCAACAAGTGCGCTAGATCCACAAACAACAGATGAAATATTAGATTTATTACTTCAAATTAATCATAAATTGAAATTAACAATTGTATTAATCACTCATGAAATGCATGTGGTTCGTAAGATATGTGATCACGTTGCTGTAATGGAATCTGGAAAATTAGTGGAGAGTGGACTTGTCTTAGACGTCTTTAAGCGTCCGAAACAAGACGTCACAAAACGATTCGTTAATCAGGAGGTCACACCAGCTCTACATGATACTGAACTTGCTGTAAATGAATTAATTGAAGCTTATCCACAAGGGTTGATTGTTCAATTAACCTTTCACAGTACGCAGACGCAAATGCCAATTATCTCTGAAATGTTAAGACAAATTCCAGAAGTTGATTTTAATATCGTTGAGGGTTCCATTCATCAAACTCAAGGTGGCCCAATTGGAACATTATATATTCAATTAACTGGTCCAAAAATAAGTTTAGATCAAACCGTTCCATTCTTGCAAAAAATGAAAGTAGAAACGGAGGTATTGCATTATGGGGACTAATACTTGGGCGTCATATTTTAACTTTAATGCTGTTAACTGGGATGAATTCTGGTCAAATACTTGGGAAACAATCAGTATGACATTAATATCTACAATAGCCGTTACAATTTTGGGTATTATCTTAGGTCTTATTTTATTTGAAACAAAACAAAAAACGACCGGTAAAATAAGTATCTGGGTAAAAATAATTAATTGGATTGTTTCAGCCATGGTTAACATTTTTCGTTCAATTCCGTTTATTATTTTAATTGTCTTATTATTGCCTTTTACTAAGGCTTTAGTTGGTTCTATTATTGGACCGATTGCAGCATTGCCAGCTCTAATCCTCTCGGCGGCTCCATTTTATGCACGAATGGTGGAACTTGCTTTTCGTGAGATTGATTATGGTGTGATTGAAGCAGCTGAAGCAATGGGTGCTAACAAGGCACAAATCATTTGGAAAGTACTATTACGAGAAAGTTTACCAGCTCTTATTTCAGGGGCGACAGTTACTGGAATTACAATTATTGGGTACACGGCAATGGCTGGTACGATTGGTGCCGGTGGGCTAGGAAATTGGGCTTTCATTGAAGGTTATGGTGCTAATAATAATACTGTTACACTAGTTGCAACGGTCACAATCATCATTATTGTTGCCATTTTTCAACTTATTGGTGATCATTCAGCTAAATTAATCGATAAACGAAATAATTAAGGGGTAACCTCATGAGAATAAACAAAAAGTTCATTTTTTCATTTCTATTTTTGACTCTTTTATTAGCTGGATGCGGGAAACAATCAAATGGAATGACTACTTTGACAATTGGTGCTAGTAATATGCCCCATGCAGAAATTCTAGATCATGTAAAACCAATGTTGGCAAAAGAAGGTATCGATTTAAAAGTTAAAGTTTTTCAGGATTATGTGATGCCTAATAAAGCGACTGAATCTGGTGATTTAGATGCTAATTATTTTCAACATAAACCATTTTTAGATAATTGGGACAAACAGAATAATGGTGATTTAATAAGTGTTGGAAATGTTCATCTTGAACCAATCGGTGTCTATTCTAAACAAGTTAAAAAGTTAACTGATTTGAAGAAAGGAAGTACGGTTTTAGTATCTAACAGTATTTCAGATTATGGTCGTGTTTTAACTATTTTTAAAGATGCTGGATTAATAACCCTGAAAAAAGGGACAGACGTGGCAACTGCAAATTTTGCTGATATCAAAACAAATAAATTAAATTTAGTTTTTAAGCATACGTATGAGCCAAAATTGATGTCTGATTTATATGAAAATAATGAAGGCTCAGCCATCATTATTAATGCAAATTATGCGGTTGAAGCTGGATTAAATCCAACGAAACAAGCTATTGCATTAGAACGTAGTACATCATCATATGCGAATTTAGTTGCTGTCGCACCAAAAAATAAAGATAATCCTGCGATTAAAAAGTTAGTTAAAGCACTACAATCTAAAAAGACACGCGAATGGATTTTGAATAAGTATAAAGGTGCCGTTATTCCTGCAAAATAAAGAGAATTGAATTAGTCGACATGACTAATTCAATTCTCTTTATTTTGCAATTTTATTAATTAGCCATTTGAAAATAGCTAAATCTGATGGTTCTCTTATATAAGACATTTCGGGATGCCATTGAACACCTAAAATGAGACCGTCATTACTACTGATACCTTCAATTAGGCCATCTGAACTTGTCGCAATGGCCGTTAATGAATCACCTAAACGGTTAATGGCTTGGTGATGGTACGTATTGACACGAAGCGTTGAACCATAAGTATCTGATAAATAATTATTTGCTTTAATCGATACAGAATGTGTGGCGTATTCTGGTAATGTTGGATCTTGTAAATGCTTAACTTGCCAATTTGAATAGTCACTTAAATCTTGATAGAGTGTTCCACCAAAAAAGACGTTAAGTATTTGTAGTCCACGGCAAATACCAAGTATTGGTATTTTTCGAGAAATAGCTTCCTTGATTAAAGCGAGCTCCATTTCGTCACGTGGGGGATTTAATTCTTCTAATTTTGGATGAGGTTCTTGGCCGTATAAGATTGGTGAAACATCTTGACCACCTGCTAATAGTAAACCATCTACCAAATCAAGATAACTAGATGCGTTTGCTAAATCAGTAGGAATGATTAGTGGTAAACCGCCAACTTCAATAATGGCATCAATATAGCCTTGAGGTGTATAAGTAATTTCGTTAATGTGCATGCCTGTAATTGGATTTCGATTAGGATTTCCAACAATACCGATAATAGGTTTCATAAATGAACCTCCTCAAAATTTACTTTTTATTAGTTTAACTTAATTAAATAAAGATTGCGAGTCTCGAGGCTCCATTGAAATGGATAATTTATTAAGATAGAATGGAATATATTAATGAATCGGAGGAATGCTAAAATGTCGACACTTGAGGTTAAAAATTTACATGTAGAAATTGAAGATAAAGAAATTTTAAAAGGTGTTAATTTAAAAATGTCGACTGGAGAAGTACACGCAATCATGGGTCCAAATGGAACAGGTAAATCAACTTTATCTGAGGCCATTATGGGGAATCCTGCGTATAAAGTGACAGAAGGCGAAGTATTGCTGAATGGTGTAAACATTTTAGAACTACCTGTTGATGAGCGAGCTCGAGCAGGATTATTTTTAGCAATGCAATATCCTTCAGAAATTCCTGGTGTAACAAATGCTGAATTTATGCGTGCAGCAATCAACGCACGTCGACCGGAAGATAAACAAATCCCAATTCGAGAATATTTAAAGAAATTAGATAAAACGATGACAACTTTAGATATGACTGAGGAAATGGCTGATCGTTATTTAAATGAAGGTTTTTCAGGTGGCGAAAAGAAACGTAATGAAATTTTACAACTGATGATGATTGAACCAAAATTTGCTATTTTAGATGAAATTGATTCAGGTCTAGACATTGATGCATTGAAAGTTGTTTCGAGAGGCGTAAATGAAATGTTGAAAAATGCGGAATTTGGAACACTTATGATTACGCATTACCAACGTTTGCTGAACTATATTGTGCCTGATGTGGTGCACGTTATGATGGATGGACGGGTTGTTAAAACGGGTGGCGCCGAACTTGCAGAAAAACTGGAAGAAGAAGGCTATGCTGGTTTGCGTGATGAATTAGGGCTAGACATTACTTTAACAGACGAGAACCTTTAGTGGAGGGCCGGAAAATGATTGATTTGAAGCTCTTAGAACAAAGTATAATTGATTTTTCAAATTTAAAACAAGAACCTGAGTGGTTTCAACAATTAAGAAGAGATGCCTTTGTAAAAAAAACATTACTAGCGCTTCCTTCATTTGAAAAAATTAGATACCAAAAATGGCCCATTATACCTGAAACACTGGTTAAAGAATCAGGGGAATTTGTTTCAAAAAAATCGGATGAAAATACGTTTATTCAAGTTGGATCTCGAACGATTAGTTTAAATATATCTGAGGAATTAAAAGAAAATCATGTTATTATTTGCGACTGGTCAACCGCGTTAGTGGAACATGCAGATTTAATTAAGAAATATTTTATGACTAAGGCAGTTAAATGGGATAGTGATTTGTTGACCGCAACGCATTTAGCACAATTAACCGGTGGTTTGTTTATTTATGTACCTAAAAATGTTGTATTAGACAACCCAATTACAACTTATTTAACGCAGGATGCACGGGACAATCAGGACTATGTACAGCATGTTTTAATTGTCGCAGCAGAAAATAGTCAGTTTTCATATCTAGAAAATCGTTCAACAGTCGGTGATCAGATCACAACCGCAAATATTATTGTGGAAGTGATTGCTAAAGCTAACAGTCATGTTAAATTTGCTGGAGTTGATCAATTAGGGGAACATACAACAGCATATATTAACCGTCGGGGTTATTTATTAGGCAATGCAAAAATAGATTGGTCAATTGGATTACTTAATAATGGCAATATAATTGGCGATTTCGATTCTGATTTAATTGGTGCAGGTTCTCACGCAGATGTTAAAGTTGTTGCGATTTCAACAGGAAATCAGATTCAAGGGATTGATACACGGGTGACGAATTATGGTAAACATTCAATTGGTCAAATTCTGCAACACGGTGTAATTTTATCGCGTTCTACATTAATATTTAATGGAATTGGCCATATTATTAAAGGTGCAAAGGGTGCGAATGCTCAACAAGAAAGCCGTGTGCTAATGTTATCCACAAAAGCACGTGGAGACGCTAATCCTATTTTATTAATTGATGAAAATGATGTTCAAGCTGGACATGCAGCTAGTGTTGGACGCGTGAATCAGGAACAATTGTACTATCTGATGAGTCGTGGATTACACAAAGAAGAAGCAGAAAGACTTGTTATTCGTGGATTCTTAGGACCTGTTTTAACGGCAATTCCGGCAGTTGATGTTCGTGAACGATTAATCGAAACAATAGAGGGGAAACTCATTAATGGTCAAAAATTTGAAAAAGTATCGCAATGATTTTCCTATTTTAAAGCAAATTGTGAATGATGAACCGTTAATTTATTTTGACAATGCTGCAACTGTTCAGAAACCACAAGCAGTTATTAATGCCATTTCACATTATTATGAAAATGATAATGCCAATGTACATCGTGGTGTGCATACTTTAGCCGAGCGTACAACACAGCAATTTGAAGATGTACGACAAGCTGTTGCTGATTTTATTCATGCAAAATATTCAGCTGAAATCTTATTTACAAAAGGGACAACCGAAAGTTTAAACTGGGTTGCTCAGGGTTTTGCACAGAATCGATTGAAACCAGGGGATGAGATTTTAATATCTATTATGGAACACCATAGTAACCTTGTTCCTTGGCAACAAGTCGCACAAGCAACTGGTGCTAAATTAGTTTACATCGACATAACAGATGATGGACAATTAGACATTAATGATGCGAAATTAAAAATGACAGCTAAAACTAAAATTGTATCGCTAACTCAAATTTCAAATGTTTTGGGGAGTATAAACCCCATCAAAGAATTAACGGACATGGCACATACAGTCGGTGCGGTTGTTATTTGTGATGGGGCGCAATCAATACCTTATATGCCGATTAATGTTCAGGAGTTAGATGTTGATTTTTTTGCTTTTTCAGGTCATAAAATGGGGGCTGCAACTGGTATTGGCGTTTTATATGGAAAAAGTAATTATTTGAACGAGATGCAGCCACTAGAATTTGGTGGTGAGATGATTGATTTTGTTGAAGAGCAACAATCAACCTTTAAAGATATTCCTTGGAAATTTGAAGCGGGGACACCTAATATTGAAGGGGTCATTTCATTAGGTGCTACTATTCACTATTTAAATGAAGTTGGAATGGTTAATATACAAGCACATGAACAGATGCTCATCACTGATTTATTACCTAAATTAAAAGCCATTTCTGGCATTACTGTCTATGGGCCAACTGAAAGTAAAAAACGATCAGGCGTTATTTCATTTAATTTGGAGGGACTACATCCGCATGACGTTGCGACAGCTCTTGATATGCAAGGAATTGCGGTTCGCGCGGGTCATCATTGTGCACAGCCATTAATGAAGTGCATGGGTGTATCGTCAACTGTTCGTATTAGTTTATATTTTTACAATACTTTAGAAGAAAATCAAAAATTTATTGACGCGTTAATCGCTACAAAGGAGTTCTTTAAAAATGGGACTATCTAAATTAGATAATTTATATCGCCAAGTTATTTTGGAACATGCCACACATCCGCATCATCATGGCTCACTAGTAAAGGGTCAGAAATCAATTGAACTCAGAAATCCAACCTGTGGGGATGTTTTAAAAGTTGAACTTATCATGAGTGACAACAAGGTTCAAGATGTTGCCTTTTCTGGGACGGGTTGTACGATTAGCCAGGCATCTGCAAGTATGATGACTGATGAAATTATTGGTAAAGCAAAAAATGAAATAGAAGAAATGGTGACAACATTTTCAAGAATGGTAACAGGTGAAACGATTGATGAAAATCTTTTAGGTGATGCTGCTATTTTAGAAGGTGTCGCTCAGTTTCCAGCTCGGATTAAGTGTGCCACATTAGCTTGGAAGGCAGTTTATCAAGCTATTAATTTAGAAAATTAGAGAGGAGGTAAGATATGAAAGAACTAGATGTTGGTGGTGAGTATGAATATGGCTTTAAAGATGATATTGAGCCTGTTTATTCAACTGGGCGTGGCTTAACCGAAGCGATTGTTCGAGAAATTTCGGCAGCAAAAAATGAACCAGAGTGGATGTTGGATTATCGACTTCGTGCCTTTGCCTTATATGAAAAGATGCCAATGCCAAGTTTTGGTCCTGATTTGTCTAAGTTAGATTTAGCTAATATGCGCTATTTTCAACGTGCTAGTGATAATGTTGCTAGAGACTGGGAAGATGTCCCAGATAAGATTAAAGAAACCTTTGACCGACTTGGTGTTCCAGAAGCTGAACGTAAATACTTAGCTGGCTCTTCTGCACAATATGAATCAGAAGTTGTTTACCATCATATGCGTGAAGATTTTGAAAAATTAGGAATTATTTTTATGAGTACAGATGCTGCCGTCCAAGAATATCCTGAATTGGTTAAACAGTATTTTGGCAAATTGGTTCCTGCCTCTAATAATAAATTTTCAGCTTTAAATTCGGCTGTTTGGTCTGGTGGTACTTTTATCTATGTACCTAAAGGTGTGAAGACCGAGGTGCCTATTCAAAGTTATTTCAGAATTAATGCGGAGAATACAGGACAATTTGAACGAACATTAATCATTGTTGATGAAGGCGCAAGTGTTAATTACGTTGAAGGTTGTACAGCACCTAATTATTCGGCAGACAGTTTGCATGCGGCAGTCGTTGAAGTGAACGTCATGAAAGATGCCTATTGTCGGTATACAACGATTCAAAATTGGTCAGATAATGTGTATAGCTTAGAGACAAAACGTGCTAGAGCCTTAGAAAATGCGACGATGGAGTGGGTTGATGGTAACCTTGGATCAAAAGTTACAATGAAATATCCAAGTATTTATTTAGATGGTCAAGGCGCACATGGCACAATGTTGTCGATTGCGTTTGCTGGTGGGAATATCGTTCAAGATACTGGGGCAAAAATGATTCACAATGCTAAAAATACGACTTCTTCGATTGTTTCTAAATCGTTATGTAAAGATGGTGGACGAGTTGATTATCGAGGTTATTTAAAATTTGGTAGACATAGTGATGGTTCGTTTGCACATGTCGAATGCGATACAATCATCATGGATGATAAATCAGCGAGTGATACGATTCCATTTAATGAAATTTTAAATGGCAATGTTTCTATGGAACATGAAGCTAAAGTTTCTAAAATTTCTGAAGAACAATTATATTACTTAATGAGTCGCGGAATTTCTGAAGCAAAAGCAACAGAGATGATTGTAATGGGATTTGTTGAACCGTTCACCAAAGAATTACCGATGGAATACGCTGTTGAATTGAATCGTCTGATTGAGTATCAGATGGAAGGCAGTGTGGGGTAAAATAGTTTAGAATGATGTTACTTTTCCTAAAAAGTAAATAAGGGGATAATAATTAAATGATATATGCACTGGAAATAAAAGGCTTAAAAAAAGAATATGCAACGGGTGTTAAAGCGTTACGTGGTATTGATCTGGCTGTAGAAGAAGGGGATTTTTATGCACTTTTAGGGCCTAATGGTGCGGGAAAATCAACGACAATTGGTATTATTACATCTCTTGTGAATAAAACAGCGGGAACAGTGAAGGTTTTTGATTACGATATTGATACCAATTTGGTACAAGCCAAACAACAAATTGGACTTGTCCCACAGGAATTTAACTTTAATCCTTTTGAAACGGTTCAACAAATTGTTGTTAATCAGGCTGGTTACTATGGTGTTCCTCATAAAGAAGCAATGGAGCGCAGTGAAAAATATTTAAAACAGTCAGATTTATGGGAAAAACGTAATGTACGTGCACGAATGCTTTCTGGTGGGATGAAACGAAGATTGATGATTGCCAGGGCATTAATGCATGAACCTCGGTTGCTCATTTTAGACGAACCAACTGCGGGTGTAGATATTGAGTTGAGACGTGAAATGTGGTCTTTTTTAAAGGAATTGAATGAGAATGGCACAACGATTATCTTGACGACTCATTATTTAGAAGAAGCAGAAACACTTTGTCGTCATATCGGTATTATTCAATCAGGTGAGTTGATTGAAAATACGAGCATGAAAACTTTATTATCAAAATTACAATTTGAAACGTTTATTTTCGATTTAGATGTGTATGATAAAAAGCCAGAAATTATAGGGTATAAAAATTCCTTTGAAGACGCGCAAACAATTTCTATCGAAGTTGAACGAAATCAAGGTGTTAATGGGATCTTTAAACAATTTGATGAACAAGGGATAAAAGTTCTTTCTATGCGAAATAAATCGAATCGATTAGAAGAGTTATTCTTGAAAATTACGGAAGAAAAGCACCAAGTGGGGGAGAAACATGTTTAATCAATATTTTACTGCATTAAAAAGTCTCGCAATAAAAGAAACTAATCGTTATTTGAGAATTTGGGTACAGACATTAGTACCACCAGTGATTACAACATCATTGTATTTTATTATATTTGGTAAAATGATTGGTGGCCGAATTGGTGCAATGGGTGGATTTTCATATATGGAATTCATTGTACCAGGGTTAATTATGATGTCGGTGATCACTAGTTCGTATGCTAATGTATCTTCGTCATTTTTTTCTCAGAAATTTCAGAAAAATATTGAAGAATTACTAGTTGCACCAGTACCAACGCATATTATTATATGGGGATTTGTTATTGGAGGACTTGGAAGAAGTGTTTTAGTTGGGGCACTTGTCACTATTATTTCATTATTTTTTGTACCTCTTCATGTTTTTTCGTGGGTCATTATTATTATCACACTTTTGATGACAGCCATTTTATTTTCATTAGCAGGATTAATTAATGGTATTTTTGCACAGTCATTTGATGATGTGTCAATTGTACCTACGTTTGTTTTACAGCCATTAACTTATCTTGGTGGTGTTTTCTATTCTATTTCAATGTTACCACCAGTTTGGCAGGCCATCTCTAAGATTAATCCAATTGTTTATATGATTTCAGGATTTAGATATGGTTTTTTAGGTAAGACTGATGTATCACTTGCTTTATCAATGATAATTCTTATTCTGTTTATTGGTGTTCTTTACTGGATTTGTTGGTATCTTATTAATAAAGGTAGAGGTTTGAGAAGTTAGGATAGCCAATGTAATAATCCTTCTTTCTTATTAATCATTCTGTGACGGTTGATCAATAATGAATCTGGATAGCACCAAAAACAAAAGTCTTATGGCTTTTGTTTTTTTGTTAGGGTACGAAAAATGGTACCAAAGATAGATATCGTAGACTCTTTAAAAGATAGATATAAGGTATATTTTGAAAAAATGTCTGTTTTTCAAGTAAATTATTATTAAAACACTAGAATAACGTTTATACTAGCTACATATAAAACTAAAAAGGAGATAAATAATGACTATAAATAAACAATTAATTAAAGATGATTTATACGAAGCAGTAAATGGTGAATGGTTAAAAACTGCCAAAATTCCTGATGATAAACCTGCGACGGGTGGTTTTAATGATTTAGCTGATGAAATTGATAAAACTTTGATGGCTGATTTTGAAAAAATGTCAGCTGATTCTAGTGTTAAAGCACCATTAATGCAAGAATTTTTAAACTATTATGCCTTAGCAGCTGATTTTGATCGACGTGAATCAGAAGGAACCTTACCATTGAAAAAAGTTTTAGCACCTTTAGAAAATTTAACAAGTTTAGCTGATTTCGATACTAAATGGGCAGATTTTGTTCGTGCGGGTTATCCAACACCACTTGGGTTTGATGTTGATGCTGATATGAAAAATGCTAAAATTAATGCTTTATTTGTGGCAGCTCCGAGTTTGGTTTTACCAGATAAAACGTATTATGAACGAGATAATTCACAAGCTGAAGGTTTACTTAAAGCATTTAGGGCGATGATGACTAAGTTATTAGTTGCTTTAGATTATAGTGAAGAAAATGCAAATCATGTTATTACAGAGGCACTAACTTTTGATCGTAACTTAGTGCCAAATGTCAAGAGTGCTGAAGAATCAGCTGATTATAGTAAAGCGTACAACCCACAAAGTTTCACAGAATTTAGTTCACAAAGTAGTAATTTAGATTTAAAATCAATTGTTAAAAATCTTTTAAATGGGAATGAACCAGAAAAAATAATTGTGACTGAACCTAAATTTTTATCATCTATTGATGAACTCGTGAATACAACTCATTTTACAGAATTTAAAAGTTGGTTAATTGTTAAAACAGTAGGGAGTCTTAGTTCATATTTATCAGATGACTTACGTGTTATTGCTGGTGAATACGGGCGTGCATTATCTGGAAGCAAGGCACCGAAAAAACAACAAAAGTTTGCTTATTATCTAGCCATGGGAACCTATAGTGGGGTTGTGGGCGAATATTATGGATATAAATACTTTGGTGAAGATGCTAAAGCAGACGTTCAACAGATGGTTGAAAAGATGATTAATGTTTATCAAAATAGATTGGCTACTAATAATTGGTTAACAAGTACTACACGTGATAAGGCAATTTTAAAATTAAGTAAATTAGGTATTCAAGTTGGGTATCCAGATAAAATTAACCCGCTTTATCAAAAAATGCACGTTAATATGGAAAAAACATTGCTAGAGAATGCAATGGCCTTTGATAAATTAGCCACTGAAGATATGTTTAGTAAGTGGGATAAACCTGTCGATCGTGATCTTTGGGAGATGAGTGCAGCAACAGTTAATGCTTATTATCATCCCTTTAAAAATATCATTGTCTTTCCAGCGGCTATTTTACAAGCACCATTTTATAGTTTAGAGCAGAGTAGTAGTGCTAACTATGGTGGTATTGGAGCAGTTATTGCGCACGAGATTTCACATGCTTTTGATAATAATGGTGCGCTATTTGATGAGTATGGTAATTTGAATAATTGGTGGAGTGAAGCCGATTTGACCCATTTTAAAGAATTATCACAACAAATGATTACTGAATTTGACGGAACTGAATTCGCAGGCCAAAAAGTTAATGGGACTTTAACAGTTTCTGAAAATATTGCTGATGCTGGTGGGCTTAGTTGTGCACTTGAAGCGGCTAAATCTGAAGACGATACTGATTTTGAAGCATTTTTCATTAATTGGGCACAAGTATGGCGAATGAAGGCTTCAACACAGTATATGCAATTGTTATTATCAATTGATGTTCATGCCCCTGCTAAGTTGCGTGCTAATATTCAAGTTCAAAATTTAGCAGAATTTTATGATGCCTTTGATATTGTTGCAAGTGATGCAATGTATAAAGCAGTCGATGAACGCGTTAATATTTGGTAAATGATTAATTAAGACAAATTAAAAGGACATTATCAAAATGATAATGTCCTTTTTGCTGCGATTGTTTATCCGTAATACTTAAAGGTAGCATATTATAATACTTCGTTCTCTGTAATTTTTTCTTCCAAAACGTTGAAATTATATTCAGAAAGTTCATTTAAGCCATTTTTACTCTCATCAAAGAAAGCAGTTAAACTTTCAGATAACATTAGATTGATAACACGACCAGCTTCAAATTGAACTAAGATAACTGGAATATGAGCTTCTACTGCCATACCAACTTCAAACATAGTACCAGAGTCAGGTTCGTTATCTTCGTCTTCTTTGTAGTCTAAGATAGCAACAACAACGTCTGCGCGATGAACTTGGCGTGTGTCAGCTAAATAAACTGCACGTTGCCATTGTTGACTGAATTGTTCATATTGTTTACTTTGATTATCTTGGGGCAAGTAAATATTGTCACTATCAATTGTTTTGTTCTCTTTTAATGCTGCAACAACTTGAGAAACACGTTCACGTTGTTTGTCGCTAAAAAATGGACCTGCTAAATAAACTTTATTCATTAATATCGTCTCCTGGAATATATATTTGCTTTTTTAAGTATAGCATGACATTTTAAAAATGGGCACAAAAAAAGAAGACAATGAAGTCTTCTTTTTCAATTTCTAAACACCGTAAACGAATTGACCTGAATTAAAGTGGTCAGCTGAAATAACGTAAACGTTACCACTATTACGTAAAGTAAAGTTAGCTAAATCATTTAATAAGTTATTGGTTGTTTTTCCAGGTTCAGTATCGATAATTTGACCATCACTAATTAAACCAGGGAATACAGCGTCTTCGTTAATTAATAAAGTATTAACACGATGTTGCGTTAATAGAGCAAACAAATCGATTGGGTTTGTTTTGCTTGGATTAACTTCATCAAGTGAACGAGCACGATCCAATAAATGATCAATTGTTTGATTGATTAAAATTTGATTTTGATCTAACAAATCTTTTTCAATTTCTGTAGTTGTTAGGGCACTAGGTGATTTTTTAATTGTAATTTCTGAATTAACTGATTTTAATTTTGTTAATTCATGGAATAAGCTTTGATTTTTAGGTAGTCCAATAAGGAAAAGACGTTTATAAATTAATTCGGGATGGGTAACTAGGAATTTTTCAATTGCCAAGTAGTAATTTCTATTATCAATCGCTTTTTCTTCATCCTTAGTATTTAACCCATGGAGGGCGCCAGTAGGGCCATGAGTGGTCGTGGTATCTGTACTTTCAGGACCAAGAGTTGATACCATGTCGATAGGAGCATCCTCTGGGAGTTCTTGTTTCAATAAGACACCTTCTTTGAATTGATGTAATTCAAATGAATCACGGTGTAAGCTTAGGATTGTTCCTGATAATTTTGTTGCTTGTTGAGCTAATAAAGGTAAAGTGTATGCTTCAGGACCAACAATAACTTTATCTACTTCAATAGCGTGATTTAAATTAAATTTAAAGTAATCGTTAGGTGTTAAGTAAAGTGCGATACTAGGGAATTGACCGATTTTATCTGCAATTTCATTAATAAAATTAACCAATTGTGTTTCAATTAGTTCCCAAGTTTTCTTAGGTACATCCGAATGAGCTTCTTTGGCAGTTTTTAAACTAGTTTTTAGTTTTAACTGATTCTTCGCAGCAAAATTAATACCTGGATATGTTTTGATAAAGATTGATACAATGGGTTCTTCTTTGATTGTGAGTAATTTTTTCAAATTGTTATGCATTGACATAATGGTTCCCCCTTTATATGATTACCTTTAGTATAACATCATGAAAACGGTTATCCAACTTATATGGTTACGTTTTCATAAAAGGAGTAAATATGATTTATTTAGAAAAAGATAACAAAAATATTAAAAAAATGGAAGCTTACATGAAAAATAATTTTTCTTACTTAGGGATTAAGACACCAAGTCGACGTGAACTAACAAAGGACTTGATGAAAGAATCTAAGAGTTGGCCTCTAGAAGAGTTAATCTCACAAATTTTAGCTTATTATGGTCGTGAAGAAAGAGAGTATCAATATGTTGCAATCGACTTAGCACAAAAAAATCTTAAACGATTGACGGTTGATGAAGTCCAAGTATTGGTTGAGTTAATTAAGGTTAAACCATGGTGGGATTCAGTAGATGCTTTACGTAAGGTTATTAGTGACTTTTTAAAATTAAGTCCGATAAATTTTAACGATATTAGTAAGCAATTTGAAAACCATGATAATTTCTGGATGCGTCGTGTGGGTATAAATCTTCAGTTAGGCTATCGTGAAGAAACTAATCTAGCTTACTTATCAAAGATGATTTTGAATGATAGAACAACAGATGAATTTTTCATCCAAAAAGCGATTGGTTGGTCATTACGTGAGTATGCTAAGACTGATGAAAATTGGGTTATAACTTTTATTGAGAGCCATGATCTATCAAAGCTAGCTGTGCGAGAAGGACTTAAACATGTGAAGACAAAATAAAAAAGACTGATTTTATTCAGTCTTTTTTGCTTATTTTAAGGTTAAGAATTTATCTCCGGCAAGGTCTCTGTAGAAATTTGCTTTAATTGCTTGTTGATAAGGCATGTACCAAATATAACCAATTCCAAGTGTCACGATTGATAATAGGTACCAACCAACCAGACTTAACTCTATTACGAATAAATCAAATTTGTGTCCGTTCATTAATTCACGGCTTAACGTTATTTTTTTATTAATACTGATGTCAGGATGATTTGGGTTATCTGTTAAGTCTTTGTTAATCATAAAGACTTGTGAATAAGAATAGTATTTAATAATTCCTGGGACAATAAGCAAGAGAGTCCAAAGTGTACTATAAATGGTTTTGAGAATGGCGATACCAATAGATGGGAAAAATAATTCATTTGAGAAAACTTGGAAACTTTGTGTAAATGCATGTTCTGGTGTTTTTTGTGAACTGACCCAAGTTAAGAATGTATATGAAACACCTACAAGTAGAATTTGAAAAATAAGATAAAGAACAACGACAGTTGCTGAAATTATAGGACTGATAGCTGATGATTGGTTATTATTTTCAGTAGAATATAAATTCATAATGTCTGCGTACTCAGTAGAATATAAGCGAGAATAAACAATAAAAATAAGGATTGCTAGTAAGCTAACTAGGATAGCTGACTTCCAGTGTCCTTTAAGTAATGCCTTTGATTCAGATTTCAGTTGTTGTCTCGTTTTTAGTGGTTTTTCCATGATGTGTGTCTCCTTAATTGTATATGTTTTAATAATATTTTAAGCATACATTAAACCAAATATTAAGTCTATACTGACAGATTGAGAATGTGAGTATTTCAATATTTTTAGACGGTATAAAAGTGAAACAAACCAAACTTTTTGTTAGATTGTAGTAAGATGAATAGCGTAATCTATATTAATGGAAGAAGAGTGAGCTAATGGTAAATAAAATGAAGGCCATCGCAGCATTTGGAAAATTTCCGACAGAAGATAAAAATGCATTACGAGATGTCAAAATCGATAAACCGACACCTGAAAATCATGATATTCTTGTGAAGGTAACGGGTATTTCAGTGAATCCAATAGATTATAAATCAAGAATGTTAATTGATTCTGAAGAAAAATTACTTATTTTAGGTTTCGATGCAATCGGGGTCGTCTCTGAAATAGGATCAGAAGTAACACAATTTAATAGTGGTGATAAGGTTTTTTATTTAGGTGTCAATAATCGTTCAGGAAGTAATGCTGAGTATCAGCTAGTTGATGAACGACTAGTTGGAAATGCACCCAAGAAAATAACAGACAGTGAAGCAGCCGCTATGCCACTAACAGGTGTAACAGCATGGGAAGCATTATTTGAAAAATTAAATTTCATTCCAGAGAAAAATGCCAATAGTGGAAAATCAGTTTTAATTATTAATGGAGCTGGTGGTGTAGGCTCTATTGCTATTCAACTTGCTAAATGGGCTGGTTTGACTGTTATCACGACCGCTTCAAGATTAGAAACGAGCGATTGGGTTAAAAAGATGGGCGCTGATATTGTCATTAATCACCGAAAAGATTTGAAGAAACAATTAGTTAAATTAAATATTAATGAAGTTGATGGTATTCTAATATTGCACTCAACAGAAACTTATTTTGATTTAGCAGCAGATATCATCAGACCTCAGGGTATTATTACTTCAATTGTGGGCACATCTGATAATTTACCAATTGGTAAATTAAAAAATAAAAGTAATGAGTTTAAATGGCTAACAGTTTTTACTAAAGGTGTATATTACACGGCAGATATGAGCTCTCAAGGTAAAACATTAAATCGCTTAGCCACGTTATTAGATGAAGGCAAACTAAAATCAACGATGACTAAATCATTGGTGGGGATTAACGCCGATAATTTACGAACGGCTTCTGAAGTTGTTGAAAATGGTAAGATGATTGGAAAGTTTGTAATAACTGGTGAATTTAACGCGGAGGTATAAGCTATTGAGTAAAAAAGAAATTAGAAAAATGATTATTAACAAGATGGTTGATTTGGCAAAAAATAAGGTCCTTGAAAAAAGGAATCAGGAGAAGGCAATTATTGATAAAGTTTTACAATCTGAAGAATGGGAATCGGCTGATTCAATCGGATTAACAATTAGTCAATCGATTGAGTTTAGTACTAACGAATTACTATTGGCGGCACTGTCTCAAGGTAAGAGGGTGTATATACCAAAAACGATGCCTGAAAAGCAACTTGCATTTTTACCTTACTTATCTATTGAACAGGTGCTTATAAAAAGTGATTATGGACTATTAGAACCTGAATATAATGTTGCACTTGAAAAGAATAATTTAGATTTAGTGATTGTACCAGGAGTTGGGTTTAATTTAGAGAATAATCAAAGGATTGGCTTTGGCGGTGGTTATTATGATCGGTATATTGCAAAATATCAACCAAAAACAATTTCACTTTGTTTGGACGTTCAAAATGTAATTTCTGAGAAATGGACAAGTAATCAGTTTGATATTAAAATTGATAAAATTATTACAGTATAAGTTCTATTTGAATAAATCCTTAACAAAATACAGTTTAATAATATTATTTACATTAATATACGAATATAGTAAAATTGTAATTGCTCATTAATGAGATAAACACGAACAAATGTATTTATGAAAAGGAGATTTAAAATGATTAATCGCATTAAATCATATTTTGAAATTGATCAGTTACATACAACGGTTAAACGCGAAATGTTAGCTGGTTTTACAACGTTTATATCAATGGCTTACATATTATTTGTTAATCCTACGATTTTAAGTGCTTCGGGGATGGACAAAGGGGCAGTATTTACTGCAACTGCATTATCAAGTGCTTTAGGCTGTATTTTAATGGGTATTTTAGCTAAATACCCAATAGCAACAGCTCCCGCATTGGGTATTAATGCCTTTTTCTCATATTCAGTTGTTATAGGTATGGGAATTCCATGGCAAACAGCTTTAGCAGGTGTATTTGTAGCATCACTAATTTTTATTTTAATTACTATTTTTAAACTACGCGAAATGATTATTAATGCTATTCCAAGTAACTTAAAATACGCTATCTCAAGTGGTATTGGTTTATTTATTGCTTTTATCGGTTTACAAGATGGTGGCTTAATTATCGCAAACAAATCCACAGTTGTGGGCCTAGGTCCATTGACCGTTGGTACAACATGGTTAACAATCTTTGGCTTAATTGTTACTGCAATTTTAATGGTTAGACGTGTTCCAGGTGGTATTTTTATTGGGATGTTTGCAACAGTTATTCTAGGATTCATCACAGGATTAATTAAAATGCCAACACAAGTTGTTGCCGGTGCCCCAAGTTTGGCCCCAACATTTATGCAAGGCGTTAAACATATTAGTGATATTAACACGGTTCAGTTATGGGTAGTCGTTTTAACCTTCTTGTTAGTTACTTTCTTTGATACTGCTGGAACACTTGTTGGGTTAGCTCAACAAGCCGGATTCATGAAAGACAATAAAATGCCTCGTGTCGGTAAAGCTTTAGTTGCTGATTCAACAGCAATGCTTGCTGGCTCTGTTTTAGGAACATCTCCAGTTGGTGCATATGTTGAGTCTTCAGCAGGTATCGCCGTTGGTGGACGCTCAGGTTTAACGGCTGTTACAACTGGATTATTATTTATTGTCGGGATATTTTTCTCGCCATTATTATCAGTTGTAACAACACAGGTCACTGCTCCAGCATTAATTATTGTTGGTGTATTGATGGCACAATCTTTAACAAAAATCGAATGGACAAAAATGGAAATTGCAATTCCAGCATTTTTAATTGTAATTGGTATGCCATTAACTTATAGTATCTCTGACGGGATTGCTTTGGGAATGATTTTTTATCCAATTACAATGATTGCTGCTGGTCGTCGAAAAGATGTTCATCCAATCATGTACGGACTGTTCTTTGTGTTCTTACTTTTCATGTGGATTTTAAATGTTTAAATAAAATAGCAAACGTAAATGACAGATCTACTATAAACATGGTATTATTTAGACTAAGAGTTTAAAGCGAACAAAAATAATACAATAGGAATGGAGAATATGATGACAAGCGAAAAGATACACATTGGATTACTTTTTGGTGGTAATTCATCAGAACATGACGTTTCAAAACGTTCAGCACATAATATCTACGATGCAATGGATAAAAATAAGTACGAAGTTAGTTTATTCATGTTTACAAAGGAAGGTGTACTACTTGGAGATGCTGCTTCACGTCGCATTTTTGATGGCGAACCAGAAGCAAAAGTTGTTGAAGATGTCTTACCAACAATTGATTTTACAAATCCGTTAGCTAATATCATGAGTTTAACTGAAGTTAAAGATATTGATCTTTTTTATCCAGTTATTCATGGTAATATGGGTGAAGATGGTACAATTCAAGGATTATTTAAACTTTTAGATAAACCATATATTGGTAGTGATGTTCGTTCATCAGCAATTTCATTTGATAAAGATTTAACTAAGAAAATGTTAACGTTAAATAATATCAGAAATACTAAATATTTGGTTGTTAAGGCCAACAATCGTGCTGAAATGACTTACGCACACATTAGTAAGGAACTTGGAGAAGTTGTTTTCATTAAACCAGCTAACCAAGGATCATCAGTTGGTATTCATAAGGCACATAACGAAAAAGAATTCCTTGAAGGTATAGAAGATGCATTTTTATATGACACAAAGCTTTTAGTTGAAGAATCAATCGAAAATCCTGATGAAATTGAATGTTCAATTCTTGGAAATACTGATTTAAAAGCTTCAAAATTAGGTGCAGTTATCGTACCTAAATCTGATGTATTTTACGATTACAATAATAAATTCGTTGATGCTTCAGGTGTGGAATTTGAAATGCCTGTTGAATTACCAGATGAATTAACAAAAGAAATCCAAGACATGTCATTACGTGCTTTTGAAGCATTGGGTTGTCGTGGTTTAGCACGAATTGATTTCTTAGTTAAAGATGGTATTCCATATCTTGGTGAACTAAATACGTTACCTGGATTCACAAACATTTCGCTTTATCCACAATTGTGGGAAGTTTCAGGAATTGGTTATTCAGAATTAATTGATAAATTAATCCAATTAGCATTCGACGAACATGCCGCTGTTAAAGAATTACATTATGACTTTACTGAATTACCTGAAATCTAAATTTTAAGAAGATTATTAGTCTGGAGACAGCACTAGTAATCTTTTTTATTTGAGTGAAGGAGAGAATAGAATATGGAAAGATGCCCATGGGCCCAATCGGGTAATCAGTTAATGCAAGATTATCATGATGAAGAATGGGGAAAGCCGCTTTATGGCGATCAACAACTATTCAGATTATTGAGTTTAGAATTAATGCAAGCAGGGTTGAGCTGGAAGACCGTTTTAAATAAACGTAATCATTTTAATCACGCTTTTGAAAATTTTTCAATTTACAAAGTTAGTCAATTTGATGAAGATAAAATTGCGGAACTAATGGAAAATGCAGATATTATTCGAAATAAGCAAAAAATTATCGCTATTATCGCGAATGCACAGGCGATCATAAGAATGAACCAAGATGGGCAATCATTTGATTCATTTTTATGGGAATTTGTAGCAAATAAACCAATTAATAATCTCTGGCGACATGCAGAGGATGTTCCAGCTGAAACCGACATTTCAAAAAAGTTATCTAAAGAATTGAAGAAATTAGGGTTTAAGTTTGTTGGTCCTAAAATTATTTATTCATTGATGCAAAGTATGGGTATGGTAGATGACCATATTACTTTATGTAAATTCAAGACAAAATAAAAAGAAATTAACCAATTATGGCTAATTTCTTTTTTTATTTTTTAAGATTATTTTTAAGAGCAGGTGTGTTATTTAAATCTGTTCGAACAACTAAGACATCAGAAACAGCAACTCGAGTTACGTATTCTGTAACTGAACCAATTAATAATCGTTCGACTGCATTCAATCCAGTAGCGCCGATCACAATTAAATCAATATCTAAATTAATAGGAACATTTTTAGCAATAACTACTTTTGGAGAACCATACTCAATTGAGTAGTCAACATTCTTAAGACCAGCTGCTTTTGCTTGTGCAATATACTTATTCAATGTCTCTTTTGCTGTATCACTAACTTGTTCAACCATTGACGTATCAAAACTTGAGATATTTTGGAATGCTCTAGTGTCAATAACATGCAAAAGATGAAGTGTAGAATCTTCGCCATTTCTTAAAGCTACTTGTACTGCTTTTTCGAATGCTAATTTTGCTTCATCAGAACCATCTACAGGAACTAAAATATTTTTATATTGTTGTAACATGGTCGGCCACCTCTTTCTTTTATATACCTCTATTTTACGACAAAACGAATGAAAATAGAAGTAAAAACGGTTACAAAGTTAGATTAATGCATAAAAAAAGATAAAATAATTGTTAAAGCACCAACCGTAAGGCAGGCTAGAGTAACTAGTATCCCACAAAATATGGGTATAAAAATGATTACTGAAATTAAGCCAACTAAGCTTTCAATACAGATAATTAACCCAAAGACAAGTAGTATTGAGCTTAGCACCTGGTTTGACTCAGGTTTAAATATCATAAAATTTTTGTTGCGATGTGAGAATAAGTAATAGCCGATAGTCAAGAGTAAGAGTGAAAGAACGGCTAAAAGTATCCGAATTAACATTTAAAGACTCCTTTATTCTTAATAAAAAAAGTCTGAGCAAACATAGTTTGCCCAGACCATCAAAGCAAAAGCTTTGGAATATCCGCGTAGTGCCGTTAATCATCTTCGTGAGTTGAGCCCGCAGTGAAGCAGGTGGCATCGACTGTACTAGCCTCTAACTACCAAGTGAAAAGGCTTGAAATTAGCTAGCCTATCAAGTTGACGCCTAGGTATAATTATTTGTTCGGTCAACATTCTAATAAGATAACGCGTACACTTCAGAACTTCATCTTTAATATAGCACAGACTTTTAAAAGGTGCAACAATTATGATGTAAGCGGCAACAAATCATCTTTTTGATGGATGTAATTTACTATATTGTTCTTTAAGTCCTTGTTCATAACGCCCGTTTGCTTTAGGCTCATAATAATTAGCATCTTTCAATTTATCTGGAAGATATTGTTGGGCAACCCAATCATTTGGATAGTTATGTGGAAATTTATAACCAATACCATGACCTAAATCTGCAGCACCTTTGTAATGTGAATCTTTTAAATGAGCAGGAATATCTCCAAAACCACCTTTTTCAATATCAGCAATTGCATTATTTATGGCAACATTTGCCGAGTCTGATTTGGGTGAGAGGCAGAGATCAATTACTGCGTTAGACAGAGGTATTTTAGCCTCTGGAAAGCCAATTTTTTCTGCCGCCTGTACAGCAGTTAAGGTTCTAGCACATGCTGCAGGGCTACTTAATCCGACATCTTCGTATGCCATTGTGATTAAACGCCTTGCAATTGTAGGTAAATCACCAGCAAGAATTAAACGTCCTAAGTAATGTAAAGCCGCGTTAACATCGGAACCTCTTACTGATTTTTGAAAAGCAGAAATAACATCATAGTGAGCATCGCCATCTTTATCATGGGTTAATGCTTTTCTTTGTAGACACTCTTCTATGACTGATAGTGATAAGGTAATGACACCTGAACTATCAGGTGGGGTTGACTTAGCAGCTAGTTCAAGTGCATTCAAAGAACTACGTAAATCTCCGTTGGTTGCTCGCGCTAAGTGTAACCGTGCATTAGCTTCTAAATTAATATTAAGATTTCCGAGACCAATATTTTTATCTACTAGTGCACGATCAAGTGCAGTTTCAATATCATTTTCGTCTAAAGGTTTAACTTCAAAGATTTGTGTTCGACTTCTAATAGCTGGATTGATGGTAATGTAAGGATTTTCTGTTGTTGCACCGATTAAAATAATTTGGCCACTTTCTAAGTGGGGTAATAAGAAGTCTTGTTTAGGTTTCGTTAATCGATGGATTTCATCTAAAAGTAAAATAACAGTACCGCTCATTTTTGCTTCTTCAGCTACGATTTCAAGGTCTTTCTTAGAATCAGTTGCAGCATTTAATTTACGAAATGCATACTGAGTTGATCCGGCAATAGCACTGGCGATACTCGTTTTACCAGTGCCAGGTGGTCCGTATAAAATCATAGATGAAAGCAGTTTTGCTTCGACCATTCGTTTGATAATTTTACCTGGACCAACAAGGTGTTGTTGGCCAACGACTTCTTCAATTTTAGTTGGTCGCATTCTGAATGCAAGTGGTTGTAACATATGTGGCTCCTTTCACGTTGATTACTAAAGAATAGTATAGCATATTGCATAAATTTAATTGGCACAATGGATTGCAAATATGAAGGATTAATTCAAATATTTGGTACAATGTAATAGACAAATGAGGAGGCACAATGATATGAAACTAGATGCAATCGGATTACAAATTCAGGAAGAAAAGCTCGCACCTCTACTTAGAAAATCGTTGATAGGATTAGAGCGAGAAACTCAAAGAGTGAAGAATACGGGAGTGCTGAGTTCAACTGATCATCCTGAATCATTAGGAGATAGATTTAAACATCCTTATATAAAAACAGATTTTGGCGAATCACAAATGGAATTTATCACGCCACCAATTGAGGGGGCTGATAATGTTATTAACTATCTAGATGCCATTCAACAAGTCGCAACACAAGAATTGGATAGTGATGAACAGTTATGGCCATTGAGTTCAATTCCTAAATTACCAGTGGATGAATCTAAAGTAAGAATAGCGCATCCAGATGAATTAGGATTTATATACCGAAATAAATTAGCAGAAAAGTATGGAAAAAAACGTCAACTTTTTACGTCTGTACATCTTAATTTTAGCTTTCCAGAAAAAGTAATTCAGATTTTATTTGATTCTGAGTTTCATAGTTATTTTAATTCTTATATAGAATTTCATAATTACGTCTATTTAAAAATTGGACGCAAATTTATGGAAAAGAGTTGGCTTACAACTTACTTGTTTGGAGCAACACCAATTGTTGAAAGTACTAATTATAATGCTTGTCATCCGGTTAGAAGTGTTAGAAACAGTGAATTTGGCTATACCAATATTGATAGTTCAGTTCAAGCTTCTTATCGATCAATTAACTCATACGTTACGTCACTTAATAAGATGGTCCAGAATGGTAAATTGTTATCATTTTCTGAATATTATGGAGATGTACAATTTAAATCAGCTACTAAAAAGGAAGATACATTAATTTCATCTGGTGTTAATTATATTGAACTCCGTGGATTTGATGTTGATCCATTTTCTCGTGTTGGTATTCAAGGTGACACAATTAAGTTTATTCAATTATTAGCGGCTTACTTTCTAATGACGCCAGATATGGCAGAAAATGAAGTTGATGATATTATATTTAAAGCGAAACAATTAAAAAATGAGGTGGCAATAGAAGACCCTAAAACAACCTCGATTGTTAAAAATGCTGCAATAAAACTGCTGAACGAATTAATTTTATTTAATGATAATTTTTATCTAGATAAAAATTTAGAGGATACATTAGTTCAATTTAAATTACAATTTGAACGACCTGAATTGAGTCTGAGTGCAAGGATAGTTGATGAAGATATTAATAAATCGTTGGCTGATTTTGCAATGGAACAAGCAAAATCTAATAAGATAAAGTATCAGTCACAGTTAAGTTCATTGATTGGCTTTAACTGTTACTCGAAAAATACGCAGCTTATTTTAGCAGCGTTGATAAAAAGAGGGTCTTATTTTGATCTTGTTGACAGTGATTTGGACGTCATACGGGTGAACGGACATCTTCTGCAAAATGGGGTAATTTCTGATTTAGATACCAGTGTTTTAAACAAAATTGCATATGACAAGCAAACAACTAAAAAAATATTGGGCAACCTTGATATTAAAGTTCCTAGTAGTATTAATGTACACACTTTAGATGAAGCTATGAACTATTATGCAGATGTAGTCAACAAAGCATTAGTTATTAAGCCAAGATTCATAAAGAGCAGTCAAGCAACACATGTATTTCGAGTGGCTCCGACGTTAAGCGAGTATAAAGAAGCCGTTAAACGTATCTTATCAATTGATACACAAGTTTTAATTGAAGAAATTACTGTTGGGTCAGTCTATCGATTTATGATTGTAGGTGGCCATGTAAAGGGTATTGTTGAAAGATTACCAGTTAGTGTAGTTGGCGATGGACGAAAGACGTTGGCACAGTTAATTACAATAAAAAATGCACAAGTAGAACGTACTAGTCAAGGTCCATGGTATCCGCTTAAATTGTCAGAAGTTGAACATCAAACAATAGCATCACAAGGTATTACTGAATCAACTGTTATTTCAAGAGGGTCTGAAGCAATCATTAGATATGATAGTAATTTTTATTCGGGTGCAAATCAAAATGAAGTTAGCAATCAAATGGACGAATCATATATAGCGTTAATTGAAGGTTATGCAAAACGTTTAAAAATGACGATGGGGGCAGTTGATGTGGTTATTCCTAACTTGTATATAGCATATGACTATAGACATAGGGATGCTTTAACCGTTCTTTCAATTGAAACGGCTCCTGATTTATCGATAAATTCGTTTCCTAATTTTGGAGATAACCAGCCTATTGCTAATGAAATAGTAAAGATTTTAGAAACCAAATAAAAAACTTAAACTACACTTAATATAAAAGTGTTAGTTTAAGTTTTTATGCTAATCGAATAAATTTTCAAAAAATGATTTTTTCTTTTCTGGCGTTTCAACTTGTATAATTGGATATTTTTCATTAATATCAATAACAGATTCATTAATCGCATTTTTTTCAGAAGCGACAACTAGCCCCATAATTTCAACCCCATCAGGAGTATCATTATTTGATGTTAATGTAAATTTAACATCATGCTTATGCGTTAAGGTGATGTATGGGGCTAATATATTCTGATCAATTGTACCATTAAGTAGAACATGATAGTCGGGATGTTCAAGTAGTTCTTTTTCAAATCCAGCCATATTTTTAGATGCTGTTACCTCAGCAACAGTCATTGCTAGGCTGACCCGCTCTCTAAATGTCCCTAAGTACTTTCTTTGTTCATCGGGATGAAGTTGAGGTGTTCCGTAAAGGCCAGATTGAAGATGTGGATCTAAGTTATTTTCAGTCATGGAGTTGACCACCTTTCAGTAAGTTATGAATTTAGCATACCATGTTTGATACAAAAGGAGAGAGCGAAATGTTTATAAAAGATGATTTTTTAATTTTTAAAGATCAAACATTAGACGGACGATTAAAAAAAATAAAGACAATTATTGATCCCAAATTCGAAAAGGTGGGAGCTGAACTACTACCTTTTTTAGAAGAACAATTAGGAATTAAAATGTATTTGCACATTGCAAAACATGCTAGAAGATCAAAAAATCCACCGCCTGATACTTGGATGGCTTTTAGCGAGAATAAACGTGGCTATAAAATGATGCCACATTTTGAAATTGGTTATTGGGATGATCGGTTATTTATCTGGTTATCTGCATTAGCAGATATTAAAGACAAAAGCTTGTATGAAGAGGGCGTTTCTGAATCAATAATAATGATTCAGAAACTAGAAGATACTTTCGTGTGGTCAGTGGATCATACAAATAAAGAGACGGGTACTTTAGCAAACACAATAACACTTACTGATAGTCAAAAGTGGAGTAGTGTACAAACTAAAGAACTATTGATTGGACAGAATTTAGCTATTGAAGATGAGTTTTTTAGCTTAAATGAATATAAACAACTAAACGACTTGAAAAATACATTACTGCCACTAATTGAAATCTATAAAATATGGACAAAAAAAACATCTCATTAAGAATGAGATGTTTTTTAATTTGAAATTATAATTTGTTGTAGTATTCAACGATAAGTGATTCGTCGATATCTGCTTCAAGTTCTTCACGTTCTGGTAAACGAGTTAATGAACCCTCTAATTTATCAGCATCAAATTGTACGAATTGTGGACGGCCAACTAATGCTTCCATTGCGTCTTTAACAATTTGTAAACTCTTTGATTTTTCACGTAATGAGATTACTTGACCGATTTCAACTGCGTATGAAGGAATATCAACGCGGTTGCCATCAACAGTAATGTGACCATGGTTTACCAATTGACGAGCTTGGCGACGAGTAGAAGCCAAACCTAAACGATAAACAACGTTGTCTAAACGACCTTCAAGTAAGATCATGAAGTTAACACCATGTTTACCTTCGCGAATTGTACCAGCTTTAATAAATAAGTTAGCAAATTGACGTTCTGATAAACCGTACATCATACGAAGTTTTTGTTTTTCTCGTAATTGTAAACCATATTCTGATAATTTACGGCGATTGTTTTGACCATGATCACCGGGTGCATAAGGACGACGAGCTAATTCTTTACCAGTACCTGTTAAAGAAAGACCTAATCGACGTGAAACTTTCCAACTTGGGCCAGTATAACGTGACATATATAAATTCCTCCAATATTTGTTTTGGAGTAAAATAATCCTTTGTGAACTTAGTATTCGTGCAGTTTGTTTTGCAATGTTCACCTTTGCAGCTGAAAGGGTACTAATTGAACCAAGACAATTGGGCAACAAACTGTTGACGAGCTTACCGTCCACCGCTGCATTATTTTACACAAGACTCATCATACTGTCTTTTTAAACTAATGTCAATTTGTTTTCACGTTTGTTTACATAATAAAAAGAATGTATATAATTAATAACATTAATTTCTATAAATAATAGATAAAAGCTAGTGAACGCTTTAAAGGTCTATGATATAATGATTAGAAGCATAAAATTTGAATGTGAAAAGTAAATATAAATTTTAGTAAGCTAAAGGCGGGATTAGGATATGACACAGATTTTTGTTGGAATAATAGTAGTAGCCATTATTATCTATGCAACAGCGTTTTTTCTTCAGAAACGCAATGAAAAAAAATTCGAAACATTTCGTGATCAAGTAAAGGTTATTGCTCATTCTGAAGTTGAACAACAGCTTCAGTTAACGAAGGATTTGGGGTTAACAGGTGAAAGTCTTAAAACATTTTCAGCATTACAATCAGACTTTAAAGAAGTGCAAAATGCAAAATTGCCTAAAATTTCGACACAAATTAATGAAGCATATGAAGCAAACTCGAAATATCAATTTCTTTCTAACCGTCAATTAGCGGCAGAAATAGAAGTAAAATTAATTTCAAGTGAAAAAACACTTAAAGGGATTGAAAAAGCATTAACGTCGTTGAAAGAAAGTGATGAAAGTAATCATCAAGCTGTTGATTCACTTGAAAAAAAATATCAGGATTTACGTAAAACATTATTATCAAAGAACTTTTCGTATGGACCTAGTATCGATAAACTTGAGGATAAACTAACTGGTCTTGAAGATGATTTTGACCGTTTTTCAACATTAACGAGTGCTGGAGATCATGATACGGCTGAAAAAGTTTTAAGTAAGTTAAGAGAAGATACAACTTCGTTAGAAAAGATTCTTGATGAGATTCCACCACTATATAAAAGTTTGAAGAACGAATTTCCAGATCAACTTGCTGAATTACAATCTGGTTACATGAAATTAACGGATGAAAATTATAATTTTCCAGTGGGGGATGACATCCCTAAACAAATAGACGAAATTCAAACACGTGTTGACGAAACATTACTTAAATTAGAGAACCTAGAAGTAGCGTCAACAATTGTTGCAGTTAATGACATGGCTAATCAAATTGATTATTTATATGATGTTATGGAAAAAGAGTTGGCCGCAAAAGATAAGATAGAAAAGCAAGAAGAAAGTTATCGTAAATTCATTGATCATGCTGAAAAACAAAGTCAAATGCTTTTAGTTGAATTAGATAGATTGGGTCAAAATTATGAATTAAGTCATAATGAATTAGAAGACGCGCAAAAATTAAATCAACAAATTAGGGACATTGATGCACAACATGATACTGATAAAGCGGTTATTGATTCTGGTGAAGCAATTTATAGCGAGATGGCTGAGCGAGTTGAACAAAACTCTAAGTTGTTAGAAAAAATTGAATCTGAACAACAAAAAATTGATGCTAGTATTCAGGATTTACGTAGCAATGAAAAAAAGGCCAGCGCAACAATTCAAAGATTTGATATTGAATTACATCAAATTAAAAGACAAGTTGAACAGGTTAATCTTCCAGGACTACCTAATGATTACTTAGATTTTTTCTATGTTGTTAGTGATGAAATTGAAGAAGTTGAAGTAGCAATTGGTAAATTAAGAATTAACATTGAAAAAATTGCAAAACAAATTATCGATATTGAAGCAGATCTTGAAAGTTTAGAAGATAAGACACACGATCTTATTGATAGTGCATCGTTATCTGAGAGTTTACTACAATATGCGAATAGATTTAGAAATTCGAATGAAGAGATTGCAATTGCATTTGAAAAGGCAAAGCAATTATTTAATAATGATTTTAATTATGCAGCTAGTTTGGAAACAATTGCGACTGCATTAGATAAAGTAGAGCCTGGTTCATATAAAAAAATAGAGAAACAATATTATGATAATATGGAAGACAGCTTTGAAATTGAATAGTAACTATATTAAGTGGGGACTAGGGCATTAATTTGTTCAGTCGCCACTTTTATATTCTATAAAGAAACACCAGGGATGAATAAAAAGTGTCAATCTGGTACGAAGTATATTATAATGAGAAAAGTATTTTTCAGAAAAGAAGGTAACTAATGATTTATTTTGATAATAGCGCAACAACAAAAATAACGCCCGAAGTTTTAGATACATATAATAAAGTTAGTGACCAAGTATGGGGTAATCCATCTAGCCTAAATAACTTAGGTGAGATAGCTCATAATTTATTAGAGCAGTCACGCCAACAGATCGCAAGCTTATTAAATGTATTTGAAGATGAAATATTATTTACTGGAAGTGGAACTGAAGGTGACAATTGGGTAATTAAAGGAACGGCTATGGCAAAAATGAACCATGGTAAGCACTTAATTACGACAACCGTTGAGCATCCTGCTGTTATGAATACAATGGCTCAGCTGGAACAGCTTGGTTTTGAGGTTACCTATTTGCCAGTTGATGATGAGGGGCGAATTAGTATTGATGATTTAAAGGCTGCTTTGAGATCTGATACTATTTTAGTTTCAGTTATGGCAGTTAATAATGAAATTGGAACCATTCAGCCTTTAGTTGAAATTGGGGACGTACTAAAAGATTATCCAACAGTTCATTTTCATGTGGATGCTGTTCAAGCCATTGGTAAAGGTGTGCAAGAAGCTTTTATGAGTGACAGAGTAGATTTTGTAACGTTCTCTGGGCATAAATTTCATGCGCCACGTGGAGTAGGGTTTATTTACAGTAAAAGAGGTCGTCACATTGAACCACTTCTTACAGGTGGTGGACAAGAACATAACTTACGTAGCGGAACTGAAAATGTACCTGCAATTGCTAGCATGGCAAGAGCATTGCGATTATTATTAACAGATGAAACTAAGATGGTGATGAAACAAAAAGCTGTTAAAGAATTAGTTTTCAACCATATTAGTAAGTTTGATAAGATTACAACTTTTTCAAAATTACAATCAAATTTTGCGCCACATATATTGTGTTTTGCAATTGAGGGTGTTCGTGGCGAATCAATTGTTCATGCATTTGAAAGTGAAGGAATATATATTTCAACTACAAGTGCTTGTTCATCAAAGAAAAATCAAGCATCTGGCACATTATTAGCAATGAATGTGCCAGAACCGCTTGCTAAATCAGCCGTTCGAATCAGTTTTGATGGAAATAATACGCTAGAAGAAGCAAAAGAATTTAATCGTATTTTTGATATTTTGTATCATAAATTTGAAAAAATTAATTCTAAATAATGAGAGGATGTCGACATGCAATATACAGAGATAATGGTTCGTTATGGCGAACTATCAACAAAAGGAAAAAATAAGAGGAACTTTATTGATCGCCTAGGAACAAACGTTCGAAATAGTTTACATGGTTTTGATGATTTAGTTGTTAAAGCAAATCGTGATCGGATGCACATTAATTTAAACGGTGACGACAGCGAATTAGTTATGCAACGTTTATCACAGGTTTTTGGGATTCAAAATTTTTCACCTGCAATTCGCGTTGAACAAGATATGGATTTAGTTAAAGAAACAGCTGTAGCAATGATTAGTGAGCAATTTGTTGAAGGGACAACATTTAAAGTTAACACACGTCGTTCTGATCATGATTTTGAATTAGATACTAATGAGTTGAATGACGAACTAGGTGGCTGGATTTTAGATCACGTGCCTGGCATTACTGTTAAAATGAAACAGCCTGATATTATTTTACGTGTTGAAGTTCGTTCAAATGGGATTTTCTTATCTTCTGAAACGCGTCAGGGTGCTGGTGGTTTACCCGTTGGTACTGCTGGTAAAGGGATGTTAATGTTATCAGGTGGAATTGATTCGCCTGTTGCAGGGTACCTTGGTATGAAACGTGGTGTTTCAATGGAGATGGTTCATTTCTTCAGTCCACCATATACAAGTGAACAAGCTTTAGCTAAGGCTAAAGAACTAACAGTTAAATTGACACCTTATGTTGGAACGATTCAATTTATTGAAGTTCCTTTTACTGAGATTCAAGAGCAAATTAAACATGATGTACCAGAACCATATTTAATGACCATAACACGTCGTTTCATGTTACGTTTAACTGAAAAAATTGCCGAATTACGTGGTGGATTAGCAATCTTTAATGGAGAATCATTAGGCCAAGTTGCTTCTCAAACACTTGAAAGCATGGTTGCAATTAATGACGTTACAACAATGCCAATTATTCGACCAGTCGTTTCAATGGATAAAAATGAAATTATTGATGTTGCTAAAAAAATTGATACATTTGAACTTTCAATTAAACCATTTGAAGATTGTTGTACAATTTTTGCCCCACCAGCACCTAAAACAAAGCCTCGTTTAGACCGTTCAAGGGAATTTGAAGCTCGTTTGGATATCGATGGCTTAATGGAACGTGCATTGGCAGGTGTCAAGGTTAGCAAGATTCGTGTTGGCGAAGAATATTTAAATGAAAATAGTGAATTATTCGCAGAATTACTATAGTAGCACTTTAAAAGATTAGACAAATCGGTCTAATCTTTTTTTGTCCAATCAAATAAGTCGCTTCTTAAACAGTAATTGAGTAAGATAGAGATAAATAAAGAAAGGGTGGTCAATTATGAAAGTAACTCGTCATGGTAGTGAAATGGATACAGTTGGGGAAGCACCAAAAGTAGGGGAAGTTTTTCCTACAGTTAATGCGTACGATGAAAATGATCAAGTTGTAACATTACCTAAAAGTACAGGTAAAAAATTAGTATTAAGTGTTGTTCCAAGTATTACGACAAGTGTTTGCAGTATAGAAACAAAACGTTTTAATATGGAAGCAGATAATTTTAGAGATATCGAATTTATTACCGTATCTGATGATTCAAAAGAAGATCAAAAAAATTGGTGTGCCGCTGAGGGTGTAAACAATTTACAATTGCTTCATGCAGATAAGGGGAATTTTGCGAAAGTTACTGGATTAGATGTTCCGGAATTTGGTCATATGGCTCGAATGGTTTTCATTTTAGATGAAACTGGACATGTTATTTATGAAGAACTGGTTACGGAAATCTCAAATGAGCCAGACTACGCTAAACTACTTGAAGAATTAAAAAAATAAAATATTGACGATTTTCAGAATAAACGCTAAAATGTGACTACAGACAAAGAATGAGAACACCAGTCATTTCAGAGATAAAATGCTAGGCTGAAACATTTTAATTAGACATTATGGTGGTAGCTCAGGAGTCGTTATTCTGAAATTAAGTAGGAATAACCGGACATTATTGTTCGTTAAAAAGTAATTAAGAGGGGTTAAAACCCAATTTAGGTGGTACCACGGCACTGTCGTCCTAAAACAGAAATGTTTTTTGATGACGGTGTTTTTTTATGCCTAAAATAAAATTGATAGATGAAAAGGAGAACTCATGACAAAAGAAGTTGAATTATCAACAAAATATGATCCAAGTCAGGTTGAACCTGGCCGTTATGAAGAATGGTTGAAAAAAGATTTATTTAAACCTAATGCTAATCCAGAAGCAAAACCTTATTCAATCGTTATTCCACCGCCTAATGTTACTGGTAAATTACATTTAGGCCATGCTTGGGATACAACATTACAAGATATTTTAATTAGACAAAAAAGAATGCAAGGCTTTGATACGCTTTGGTTACCAGGAATGGACCATGCTGGAATTGCAACACAAGCAAAGGTTGAAGCTAAACTAGCTGAACAAGGTGTGACGCGTTATGATTTAGGCCGTGAGAAATTTGTACAACAAGTTTGGGATTGGAAAGATGAATACGCTGATGTTATTCATAAGCAATGGGCTAAAATGGGATTATCACTCGATTATAGTCGTGAACGTTTCACATTAGATGACGGCTTGTCAGATGCCGTAAAAAAAGTCTTTGTTAATTTATATAATAAAGGATTAATCTATCGTGGCGAATACATTATTAATTGGGATCCTAAAGCAAGAACCGCTTTATCAGATATTGAAGTCATTCATCAAGATGATGAAGGTGCTTTTTATCATGTTAAATATCCATTCGCTGATGGTTCTGGATTTATTGAAATAGCGACAACACGTCCAGAAACGATGATGGGCGATGTCGCTGTTGCTGTTCACCCTGATGATGATCGTTACAAAGATATTGTTGGTAAAAAAGTCATTCTACCACTTGTTAACAAAGAAATTCCTATTATTACAGATCATTATGTTGATATGGCATTTGGGACAGGGATGGTTAAAATAACACCTGCTCATGATCCTAATGACTTTGAAGTAGGTAATCGCCATGACTTACCTCGTATTAATACAATGAATGAAGATGCAACAATGAACGAAAATGCTGGTAAATATGTTGGCATGGACCGTTTTGAAGCACGTAAAGCAATTGTTAAAGATCTTGAAGCTGAGGACTTAATGATTAAGATTGATCCAATTACACATAGTGTTGGTCATTCTGAAAGAACTGGCGTTCAAGTTGAGGCCCGTTTATCAACACAATGGTTTGTTAAAATGAAACCACTCGCAGAAGAAGCTTTGAAATTCCAACAAGGGGATGACAAAGTTGGATTCGTCCCAGAACGATTTGAAAATACATTTACACAGTGGATGGAAAATGTTCATGATTGGGTTATTTCACGTCAATTATGGTGGGGACATCAAATCCCAGCTTGGTATCATAAAGAAACTGGCGAAATGTACGTTGGTGAGGTTGCACCAACTGATATCGAAAATTGGGAACAAGATAATGATGTCTTAGATACGTGGTTTTCAAGTGCTTTATGGCCATTTTCAACAATGGGTTGGCCAAATACTGATGCACCTGATTTTAAACGTTATTTCCCAACTAATACGCTTGTCACAGGATATGATATTATCTTCTTCTGGGTATCACGAATGATTTTCCAAAGCTTAGAATTTACAGATGAACGTCCATTTGAACACGTTTTGATTCATGGATTAATTCGTGATGAGAATGGCCGTAAAATGAGTAAATCACTTGGTAATGGGATTGATCCAATGGACGTTATTCAAAAGTATGGAGCAGATGCACTTCGTTGGTTCCTATCTAATGGATCTGCACCAGGACAAGATGTTCGTTTTAGTTACACTAAAATGGATGCTTCTTGGAACTTTATTAATAAAATTTGGAATGCTAGTCGATTTGTTATTATGAATTTAGATGGTGTGGATAAAATTGAATTACCAGCTAAATCAGAATGGCAGCTTGCTGACAAATGGATATTAAGCCGATTAAATACAACTGTTTCTGAAGTTACACGCTTATTTGATGTCTTTGAATTTGGTGAAGCTGGTCGTGCTCTATACAATTTCATCTGGAATGACTTCTGTGATTGGTATATTGAAATGAGTAAAGAAAATCTTAATGGTGAAGATCTGACAGTTAAGCAAAATACACAACAAATTTTGGCTTATGTTTTAGATCAAACATTGAAATTGCTTCATCCAATTATTCCATTTGTAACTGAAGAACTTTGGTTAACAATGCCTCATGAAGGGGAATCAATTGTTGTTGCAGATTACCCAGTGGTTCATCCAGAATTTGAAGATGAACAATCAGTTATTGATATGAACAATTTAATTGAATTAATTCGTGCTGTTAGAAATAATCGTGCAGAAGTAAATGCACCTATGTCCAGTGCAGTTGATTTATTGATTAAAACAACTGATGAAAAAACAAAGATTATTTTTGAAGACAATCAAGAATTTATTCAACGATTCTGTCATCCTAAGGAACTTCAAATCAGTTCAAATGTTGTTGCTCCTAAGCTAGCAATGACGTCTGTAATTACGGGAGCAGAGATTTATATGCCACTTGCTGAACTAATTGATTTGAATGACGAAATTGTTCGTTTGGAAAAAGAAGTTAAAAAACTTGATGTTGAAGTTGTGCGTGGAACTAAAAAATTAGGCAATGAAAAGTTTGTTGCTAGTGCACCTGAGGCAGTAGTTACAAAAGAAAAAGAAAAATTAGCAGATTACCAAATTAAATTAACAGCAACTAAGGAAAGAATTTCTGATTTAAAAGCAGAAGTTTAATCTAACAAAATAGACTTATTTCGGGTACAATATACCTGAGATAAGTCTATTTTTTTTAGAAAGCGGGACGGAAAATTGATCACAACTTACGAAGAGGCACTCAATTTTATTCATGGGCGAACAAAATTTAAAAAAAGTCCATCTTTGAATAGAATGCGAGCATTTATGGAACGCTTAGATAACCCACAAGGTAATATCGCGATGATTCATGTTGCTGGAACGAATGGAAAGGGCTCAACAGTTGCATTTTTACGTGAATTATTAATTGCACAAGGGTTGAATGTAGGAACTTATACTTCACCATTCATTGTTAAATTTAATGAACGTATTTCCTTAAATGGACAGATGATTGATGATACCGCCCTTTTACATTTAGTAAATGTCGTGAAACCAGTTGTTGATCGAATGGATATTGAACTAGCCGATTTTGAGGGGGGACCAACTGAATTCGAAATTATTACTGCAATGATGTTTGTATACTTTGGCAGCATAAATCCTGTAGATATTGTAGTTGTTGAAACGGGCTTAGGCGGGAAGTATGATTCAACTAATATTATTGATCCAATTATTTCAGTTATTACAACAATTGGTCTAGATCATATGAAAATATTAGGTAATACAATTGAAAAGATAGCGCAACAAAAAGCAGGTATCATTAAACGTAATCGGCCTATTATCGTTGGTAGAGTAACTGATGAAGTCTTTAGCGTGATTAATAATGAGGCTAAATTAAAAAATAGTCCTATTTTTCGATTAGGAGTGGATTTTAATGCTAAATCTGAGGGAACAAAATCATCATGGGAAGAAATTTTAACGTATACGTCGAATAAATTGAATATTAAACAACTTTCTGTGCCATTATTAGGTGAATTTCAAGATGAAAATGCAGCAACAGCAATTGCTACTTTTGAGAAGGTTGCTGAAATTCAGGGATGGGCCATTAGTCCTAAATCAATTAGGCAAGGTATTTCAGAGACACGATGGCCAGGACGTTTTGAAAAAGTAAATGATGAACCGTTAGTTATTTTAGACGGTGCGCACAATAGCGCAGCAGTGGATCGGATTACGCAGTTGCTTAAAACGCATTTTCAAGATAAAGAAATCACAATTATTTTTGCAGTACTAGCGGATAAGCAAGGCAAACAAATGCTGGAAAAATTAGCTGCAGTTCCTCATGTACGAGTTATACTAACTCAATTTTCAGGGCCACGTCTAGTAAGCAAAATAGATGATTTCAACGTTAATAAGTTTGATAATGTCTCCATTCAAGAAAGTTGGAAAGAGGCATTAGTTCAAAGTGTTGGCGAAATGTCTTCTGATGATTTATTACTTGTGACAGGATCGTTGTACTTTATTTCGGAGGTTCGTAGTTATTTTGTATCAGAATAATTTAAATAAGTGAATTTCTCGTATTTAATAAAAAATAGGAGGAATCACCATGTCACTTATTTCTAGTTGCTCAAATGAATATCTACTGGAACAAATCCAAAAGTATCAATGTGATAATTTATCAGATAAAGAGCTTTTGACGGTTGTTTTTAGTTTATTATTAACGAACCCTAATGATGTTGGAAAGTGTGTTAATAATTTTTCTTCACGTTACCAATCTTTAAGCCAACTAAAAAAATGTTGTTTAAAAGATTATCAGTTATTGATGGATGGGAATAATCAGTCTACAGCATTACAATTACAAGCTATTGTTACACTGGGAACACGAATCAACAGTGAACCTCATTTTATTTGTGGACAAATCTGTTCAAGTCATGATGCTGGGGTTAGAATGGTTGCTGAGTTAGGTGGATTAAACCAAGAGTTTTTAATTGGATTATTCTTGGATACAAAAAATCAAATTGTAAAACAAGAGACATTGTTCATTGGAACTTTGAATTCAGCAACGGTCCATCCAAGAGATATTTTTGCAGTTGCATTAAAATATGGTGCAGCTAAAATTATATTGGTCCATAATCATCCGAGTGGGCATGTGACACCATCTAAGAATGATATTATTTTCTCTAAAAGAGTTGAAAAATGTGGTATTCTTATGGGAATTGAGCTGTTAGATCATATTATTTCGGGTAATACTAAATATCTTAGTATGAAAGAAGAGGGCGTCCTTTGATTATCAAGGGTGCTCTCTTGTTCTATGAAATTAGATATGATAAACTTAATAAGATTATGGATTCAAAATTAATTACCTTATAATAATTTAAGATAAACTTAATAAAAATTAGTAAATATTGAATGAAATCTCACTTTTGATTATGATATAATGTAAATACTACGAATAAAAGCGCCTAGAAGGCTGACGATGAAGGGAAGAAAGACTGTGTTTGGATTTGGAACAAAGAATATAGGAATTGATTTAGGAACAGCTAATACAATCGTGTATGTTGAGGGAAAAGGTATTGTTTTACGTGAACCTTCAGTCGTCGCTAAAAATGTTAAAACTGATGAAATTGTTTCTGTTGGAGAAGATGCTCGTGCAATGATCGGTCGTACACCAAGTAGCATTGTGGCTATTCGCCCAATGAAAGACGGTGTAATTGCTGATTATGACACAACAGTTGCTATGATGAAATATTACATTCAAAAAGCTTTAGGTAAATCTGCAGGTAAACCTTATGTAATGGTATGTGTTCCTAGTGGCGTTACAGAAGTTGAAAAACGTGCCGTTATTGATGCAACTCGTGTTGCCGGTGCGCGTGACGCCTACGTTATTGAAGAACCATTTGCTGCAGCAGTCGGCGCTGGATTACCAGTGATGGATCCAACGGGTAATATGGTTGTTGATATCGGTGGTGGAACAACAGATGTTGCTACAATTTCATTAGGTGGTATTGTTTCAAGCCGTTCTATCAGAATGGCTGGCGATAAATTGGATGAATCAATTGTGTCATATATTCGTCAAAACTTTAATTTATTGATTGGTGAAAGAACAGCTGAACAATTAAAAATGGACGTTGCATCTGCATCAGTTAAAGATGCTGCATCAATTGAAGATACAACTATCAGAGGACGTGATTTGATTACGGGTCTTCCTAAAACAGTTACTGTAAAAGCAACTGATATTGCAGTTGCTATTCAAGAATCTATTGCTGAAATCATTACTGCTATTAAGGAAACATTGGAAGAAACTTCTCCAGAAATTGCTGCTGATGTGATTGACCATGGTATTGTATTAACAGGTGGTGGTGCATTATTAAAAAACCTATCAGAAGTTATTTCTGAAGTTACAAAAGTGCCTGTTTTTATTGCTAATGAACCACTCGACTGTGTTGCAATTGGTACAGGTGAATCATTAAAAAGTATCGACGTCATGAAGAAAAGATAGATTTTAAAAATCACATAAGCTAAAAATGAAGAGGTTGGTGGTTTATTTATCCAGCCTCTTAATTTTTTAGTTAATTATAAGGTAAGTGGAGGATAGCGAACATGCAGAAATTTTTTTCAAATAGAAGACTAATCATCATTTTAATAGCCATTATTGTGAGTTTTAGTTTAATTTCATTTTCAGTTTCCGTTAGAAATAAAAAATCAACACCACCGCTCATTCAAGAATTTGGTAATGATGTTGTTGGTCTATTTGATAGAGCAGTTAGTTATCCTGCAAATGGCTTAAAAAGTTCAGTTATTGGTATTTCTGATCTTTTAAATACATATCAAGAAAATCAAAAATTAAAAAAACAAGTTGATAAATTAGCACAAGTTCAAGTGGAATCAGACACTGTTAAAAATGAGAATAAACAGCTGAAAAAGGAATTAAAATTGGACAGTACATTGACTGATTATACTTCAATTAATGCATCTGTTTTAACGCGATTACCTTCTGGTTGGCTAAATCAACTTGTGATAAGTAAAGGTAGTGCGTCTGGTGTTAAAAAGAACGCACCAGTGATGGCTGGTTCTGGATTGATTGGTCGTGTTATAGAAGTTAATAAAACAAATAGTAAAGTTGAATTAATATCGACTACTAATGATTCTGCTAATAGATTTGCAGTTCAAGTAAATAATTCAAACGATGATATTATTAATGGTTTAATTACTGACTATGATAAAACAGATAATTTATTAATTATGGGTCAAATTACTTCTAAGAAAGCCTTGAAAAAAGGTGATTCTGTTGTCACATCTGGTCTTGGAGGCACAACACCAAAGGGTTTAAATGTTGGTGTTGTGTCTAAAGTTGAGCAAGGTGATTATGGACTTGCTTCTAAAATTTATATCAAACCTGCAGTTGATTTGAGTGACCTAACGGTTGTAACAGTTGCTCAGACGTTGGATTAGAAGGTGAGATTAGATGAGAAATAAAAATAGACAGTATATTTTTCCGTTAGGACTTATTATTTCCTTTTTTTTGGATGGTACAATACAATTTGTTTTTATGGAACAGTTACAATCACAAACGACTATCATGGTTAGTCACCTGTTGTTGTTATGGTTGATAATGGGTATCTTTTACTCAGATAATAAGCATCTTGAATTATGGGCGTTTGGTGTTGGTCTAGCATTTGATAGTTATTATGCCGGTATTTTGGGTATTTATATGATTTTGTTACCATTAATTGTTTATTTAACTAAAATAGCATATCAATATTTCGAACCATCTTTTATTGTGATATTACTCATTTATTTTATTGATTTGGCAGTTTTAGAAGTTTCGTATTATGCAGTCAATGAGATGATTGGATTTGCTAATGAATCTGTAACAACATTCGTTAGTACTTCGTTTGGACCAACTTTAGCTTTTAATCTGGTGGTATTTATTATTTTGTACTATCCAATATCAAAATTAATGAATTTAAGTAACCGATATAATTAAAATTCAGGGGTGAACGTAGATGCAAGGTGTTATTTTAAAAGGTTATAAAGATGGTTATGAAATTATTCTTAAACAGGATTTCGGATTTGATAAAATTTTGGTTGAACTTAGAGAATTATTTAATAATTTAAGTGCTGAAAAAAAGAATGCTGATGAAACGGTTATTTCGTTTGATATTAAAACAGAAAATCGATTGTTTTCAGCAGATGAAAAGCAAAAAATCGAAAAAATTATTTCTGAATACCGTAATTTTAAAGTACACAAAATCGAATCTGAAGTAATGACCATAGAAGATGCTAATATTTTAAAAGAAAATGACAACGTTCATTTATGCTATCTAACAATTCGAAGTGGACAAATAGTTGATTTAAAAGGTGATATTTTATTTTTAGGTAAATTACATCAGGGTGGTCAATTACGAGCTGCTGGTAATATTTTTGTTATGGGTGAAGTTCAAGGTGTCATTCATGCTGGATTTAACAATAATACAGATAGCATTATTGTGGGCGATGTTTCAGCTGCTTCACAAGTACGAATTGGTGAATTAGTTGATATTATAGATGATGAAAAAGTAACAAACAGTCAAGATACTGTAATCTATGTTAATGATTTACATATTATAGATTATGGCAATCGAGATGAATTAAAGTCACTTCGACCAAAATTATTTAATCATGCTGGAGGATATTAAAGATGGGAAAAGCAATTGTTGTAACATCTGGTAAAGGTGGTGTTGGTAAAACAACATCATCTGCAAATATTGGAACTGCATTAGCACTTCTTGAAAAAAAGGTTGTTCTAATGGATTTAGATATTGGTTTGCGTAATTTAGACGTTGTTTTAGGTCTTGATAACCGTATCTTATTTGATATTGTAGACGTAGCTGAGGGTCGTGCACGGTTACACCAAGCACTCATTAAAGATAAGAGATTTAACGAATATTTATACTTATTACCTGCTGCACAAAATACTGATAAATCAGCATTAGTTCCTGAACAAGTAAAAGCAATTGTTGATGAATTAAAAGAAGAGTTTGACTATGTTATTATTGATTGCCCAGCTGGAATTGAGCAAGGTTTTATGAATGCTATTGCTGGTGCAGATATGGCTATTATTGTAACAACGCCTGAAATTTCTGCGGTTCGTGATGCAGATCGCGTGGTAGGTTTATTAGAGCAAAATCCATTATTACAACAACCAAAATTAATTATTAATCGTATCCGTCGTCAAATGATGGAAGATGGTCAAGCAATGGATGTTGATGAGATTACACGTCATTTGTCTATTGATTTATTAGGAATTATTGTTGATGACGATGCTGTTATTAGTACATCAAATCATGGTGAACCAATTGTTTTAGATTCTAAAAATCCAGCTGGATTAGGTTATCGTAATGTAGCACGTCGACTACTAGGGGAAACAGTGCCCTTGATGACAATAAAACAGCCTCAAAAAGGTTTTTGGAAAAAAATGGGTTCATGGTTTAAGAAAGACTAATTCTTGACAATGTTAATGACAGTATGCTAAATTATTATCAATTAAGAAAAACGTTGAACAGAAGATTAAGGCTTAAACAAACTTTTAAAGAGAGTATCGATTGCTGAAAAGATACAGTTCTTAAGTCTGAAACACATCTGCGAGTTGATTTCCTAAACTAGTTAATTAGGGAAGTCCGGGATAAGCCCGTTATAGCTGTAGTTTAATAAACTCGTTAAGATTAAATTTGTGAGAATTTAATGATGTTTGAGGTGGTACCGCGATTCGTCGCCCTCTATAGTCAATAATGACTATAGAGTTTTTTTATACTCATTTTTATTAATCTACATAAGTTATTTTTCGTGAGAAAAATATGAATTTGAGGTGGCACCACGGCTATCGTCCTCTTGAGTCAATTTGATTTGGCTTGAGAGGATTTTTTTATTTAACTAAAGGGAGATAATGTAATGACTTATATATTAGAAATTTTGCCATCATTAATAGATGGTGCTAAATTAACGTTAGAAATATTTTTTTGGACGATCATTGGATCGATTCCACTTGGTTTAATTGTCGGATTAGGATTAATTTCAAAAATAAAACCAATTAAGTATTTTTTGAATTTTTATGTTTGGTTAATGCGAGGAACACCACTGCTACTACAATTAATTTTTGTGTTTTATGGACTACCAACACTACAACAGTTCCATATTCATATTGTATTCGGTCGATACGATGCGGCATTATTTGCATTTATTTTGAATTATGGTGCGTATTTTGCTGAAATATTTAGGGGTGGATTGCAATCGATTCCTAAAGGTCAATATGAAAGTGCAAAGGTATTGCGTCTATCATATTGGCAAACTATTAGGACAATTATTATTCCACAAGTGTTCAAGATCGTTTTACCTTCAATTGGAAATGAAATTATTAATTTAGTTAAAGATTCAAGTTTAGTATATGTTATTGGGTTAGGCGATTTATTAAGAGCCGGTAACGTAGCGACGAGTCGTGATGTAACACTCGTCCCACTATTGATGGTTGGGGCAATCTATCTGTTATTAACAGCTATATTTACACTTGTCTTGAAGAAAATTGAAAAACATTATAGTTATTACAAATAAGGAGTAATTCTATGCTAGAGTTAAAAAATATTAAAAAGTATTATGGAAAACGATTAATTTTAGATGATATTAATTTAACAGTTAATGATGGTGAAATTGTTAGTATTGTTGGTCCATCTGGTGGTGGAAAAACGACTTTATTGAGATGTATTAGTGGGTTAGAATCAATTGATTCTGGAGATATTCTAATTGATGCCTCACCATTTGATCCATATCGTAATAATACGAACGAAAGTGTTATTGGGGTAGTATTCCAGGAATTTCAATTATTCCCTCATCTTTCAGTGTTAGATAATATAACGTTAGCTCCAAAATTAGTTTTAAATCGTAATAAAGTCCAGGCCGAGGAAGAAGCACAAAAATTATTAGATCGCTTATCTCTCGGAAATAAAGGGCATTTATATCCTTACCAACTTTCAGGTGGGCAGAAACAACGAGTTGCAATTGCACGTGCATTAGCGATGAATCCTAAAATCTTGTGTTATGATGAACCAACTTCAGCACTTGATCCAGCACTACGCCAGGAAGTAGAGAATTTAATATTATCGTTGAAAGTAGACGGAATGACTCAAATAATAGTGACACATGATGTACCATTTGCTGAAAATATTGCGGATAAATTATTAAAAGTTAAGCCGCTAGAAGATTAGAGGATAATAAATGAATCAATTAGAAAAAAAAATTGTTTTTACAATATTATTTATGATGATGTTTATAGGATTAGCTGGCTGTAGCAATAGTAGCCAATCAATGAATTCGGTTGATAGTTGGAAATCAATTCAAAAAAAGGGTACCGTTGTTATCGGAATTGATGATAGTTTTGTGCCAATGACATTCAGACAAAAAGATGGTAGTTTAGTAGGATATGATGTTGATTTAGCAAAAAAAGTTTTTGAAAAATATGATATTCAAGTTGATTTCCAAACAATTGATTGGTCTATGAAAGAAACGGAATTAAAAAATGGGACAATTGATTTAATCTGGAATGGGTATACAAAAACAACTGCACGTGCTAAGAATGTTGCTTTCAGTCGTACATATTTAACGAACAAGCAAGTATTAGTAACAAAAAAATCAAGTGAAATTAATTCTTTTTCTGATATGAAACAAAAAATTTTAGGTGTTCAAAGTGGTTCAGCTGGATTTGATAGCTTAAATTTGCATCCAGATATTTTAAAAGATAATATTAAAGATAAAGAACCTGTTCAATATGATTCATTTGATAATGCTTTTATCGATTTAAATGCAGATAGAATTCAAGGACTTTTAATTGATGATGTCTATGCGAACTACTTTATTAAGCATCAGTCGAATTCAAATGCATATAACGTGATAAATGGTAATTTTAAAACTGAAGATTTTGCGGTAGGTATGCGAAAATCTGATACAACAATGCAATTAAAAATTAATAGGGCAATAACAGAGTTGCAAAACAAAGGTTATCTAAAAGAATTAAATCAAAAATGGTTTGGTGAAAATAATAATATTCAAAATAATTAATTTTGGAGGGACTATATGACATATGTAAATATTGGTGTGCTACTTGTTTTTTTATTGAACTTGTTAGCGGCAATTGTGACCGTCTTTAGAGAAAAACGTGATATTGCTGCAACATGGGCATGGCTTCTTGTCTTGATAGGTATACCTATTTTTGGATTTTTAATTTATCTTTTTTTTGGTAAGAAAATTTCAAAAGAAAAAATATTTGATATTAAAACACAGGGTCGTATGGGTGTTGACCAATTAGTAGATCAACAAAAAGAAGAATGGGCCAGAGGAGAATTAACAACAAGCGGTAAATATACTGATGATGTAAACGAAATCATGCATATGTTTTTAGAAATAGAGAAATCTATTTTAACTAAGAAGAATGAGGTTCAGTTATTTATTGATGGGCATGATAAGTTTAAGACGTTATTTCAAGACATTCGTAAAGCTAAACACCATATCCATGTTGAGTATTATGCATTCGAAGATGGGCATATTGGAAATGAACTATTGACGTTACTTGAAATGAAAGCAAATGAAGGTCTTGAAGTTAGAATCATCTATGATGCATTGGGATCAAAGGGAACTACTAAAAAATTCTTCAAACATCTTGAGGAATTGGGCGGTAAAGCAGAAGCCTTTCTGGGTTCACATTTTTCATTTTCAAATCTTCGTTTGAACTTTAGAGATCATAGAAAGATTGTCGTTATTGATGGTAAAATCGGTTACATCGGTGGATTCAATGTCGGTGATCAGTATCTAGGTGAAAGTGAGAAATTTGGTAACTGGCGAGATACACATATTCGCGTATTTGGAAACGCTGTCGGATCACTACAAAGTAGGTTCATTATGGATTGGAATGCAACTGCGAGAAATAATCAGATTAATTACCAGTCAAGTTATTTTCCACAAACTGTTACAAAAGGTAAAGTTAACATGCAAATTGTTTCTAGTGGACCTGATTCAGAAATTGAACAAATAAAAAAAGGTTATATTAAGTTAATTAATTCAGCTAAAAAATATATTTATATTCAAACACCTTATTTAATTCCAGATGATTCTGTTATAGAAGCGTTAGATATTGCGGTATCTTCAGGCGTTCAGGTTAGAATTATGATTCCTTGTATGCCAGATCATGCCTTTGTTTATCGTGCTACACAGTATTATGCGAAAGATCTAACGAATATTGGTGTAGAAATTTATCAATACAACAATGGATTTTTACACGCTAAAACAGTTGTAATTGATGAAATGGTTGCATCCGTTGGTTCAGCTAATTTTGATTTTAGAAGTTTTAAGTTAAACTTTGAAGCGAATGCATTTATTTATGATGTAGGTGTGGCAAGCACACTTAAAACAATTTTTGAAACTGATATGGAACAAAGTAGTCTTTTAACGAAAAGGTATTTTAATGATCAATCACATTGGTTGAAATTTAAGCAACAGTTTTCAAGACTTCTTTCACCGATATTATAGGAATGGAAACGCTTGACGTTTTTCAGGATGTATGCGATATTATTAATCGGAGACCAACACAAAGGGGAGCCGATTAATTTTGGCTGAGAGTGAAGAAATTCAGACCCTTGGAACCTGTTTGTTAATGCAAACGTAGGAATTGTGTGTAGAAGATTAACACCTTCTTTGTGCTTGGTTTACTAAGTCAAAGGAGGTTTTTTTGTTGGAAAGAAAAAAATTATTGATATTACTAGAAGGGGTCGTTATGGCCGCTTTAGCAATGGCGCTATCATTTGTTCCTAATCCGCCAAATATTGATATTGCACTAGGTGTGTTACCTATTGTGGTATACAGTTTACGACGCGGATTAAAAATGGGATTAATTATTGGGTTACTATATGGTATATTACCTATTTTAATTGGAACTGCGTTTGTATTAACGCCGGTTCAGGCTATCTTAGAGTATCCAGTTGCTAATTTGGTACTAGGATTTTCTGGGTTATTCTCTGCTCGTTTTTTAAGTCAGTTGCGTACTAAAAATATGCGTGGTGCCATACAATCACTGACTTTTGCGATTTTAATAGCTGTATTTCTAAAATACAGTGCTCATTTTATGGCTGGTATCATTTTTTGGTCAAAATATGTTCAATGGGGGCTTTCTCCAGTTGTGTACTCAGCAGTTGTCAATGGTGGGAGTATGATTATTAACATGATTATTGCTACCTTGATACTTAGTATCATACTTAAAAAAAGTCCAGGAATCTTCCTAGCTAAATAGAATAGACAGAAAAAGACGGATATAATAATCCGCCTTTTTTTATAAAAAAGGTTCCTAGCTAATTAAGCTGGGAACCTTTAAAATTTTTATTTTTAAATTAAGCGATTGACATAACTGCGGTTAAAACGACACCACCGACTGTTACAAGAATCATTAACCACACGACAAACATTGTGATTTTTTGGAATGTAGATTTCTTTTTCTTCATGTTTTACCCACCCTCTCAAATCTAATAGTGTAACTATAACTTTTTTATAAGTAAAATGTCAACTTAAAAGTAGTCATTTTTCTTTAAATAATAAGCAGTTAATAAACAAATTATTAACGTGATTAATTGTAACCACCAGAATGAAAAATGAGTGTCTGCACCAGGAAGGGATACGTTCATGCCGAACATACCGCCAACGATTGTTGGTATCGTTAAAATAATCGTCATCGACGTTAAGACCTTCATGATAATATTTAAATTGTTTGAAATAACTGATGAAACCATTTCACCATAATTCTCTAATATTTTAGTTTGAATGCTTGTCATTGTTTCGGCTTGTTGGTTCTCGATTAAAACATCTGTGAGTAAATCATCAGTTGCCTTTTGTTTGAAATGCTCATTTGAGTCAACCATAGATTGAAGTACTGGATTATTTTTCTTTAAAGCAGCATCAAAATAAACTAAACTTTTTTGCATTGACATCATTTGATAATATTGCTCATTTTTAGTTGCTTTAGCAAGTGATTTTTCTAAATTTTCGGTTTCTTGAATGATAGATTTTAACGCAACGACAAAACTTTGTGATAGATACCAAAGTAATTTCAAAGTGAATTGATCCGATGTTATCGTTTTAATTTGATGAATTGGACTATCCGCGATAAATTTACTGATAAAATCTGGTTCACTATTTGAGACTGTAATTATTGCATCATCTGCTAAGATAATTGAAAAAGGAAACGTTTGGTATTCTAAGTAGCCTAGCGAGTTTCTAATGCGATGAGGGTACTGCATTAAGACTAAGTCAGGAACAATATTTTGAGACAATCCTTCAGTTCTTGAATTTTCTTGATCATCTGAAATAGCGGTCATATAGTCTCGTGGTATAGCATACTTTTTAATAAGTTCATTTATTTCTATTTCAGAAGGATTTGTAACGTTAATCCAACATGATTTACTGTATTCTTTTATTTTTTGAATTGTACCTAACTCAGTTGATGTATAATATTCTATCAATATCAAAGTCCCCTTTATTCGAATAACATAATACATAGTATACCAAATTTTTTAAGCTTTCGTTAATTCAGACATCTAGTTGTTAAGATTAGTTCAAATACGCTATAATAGTAAACATAACTGTAACCTAAATTGAAATATATGGTAGAATCATCTATAATATAAGACATTGATTTTTATGAAAATGAGGGATGAAAATATGTGTGGATTTGCAGGTGTATTGAGCGACAGACAAAAAAATACCAATGATGATTACGATAAAATTGTTCATAATATGACAAAAATGATTGTTCACCGTGGTCCTGATGATTCAGGTTATTTTAGTGATGATGATATAACAATGGGATTTAGAAGATTAAGTATTATTGATTTAGAAGGCGGACACCAACCACTTTCATATGAAAATGAACGTTACTGGTTAACTTTCAACGGTGAAATCTATAATTATATTGAACTACGTGAAGCATTAGTTGCTGATGGTTATGAATTTAAAACAGATTCTGATTCAGAAGTCATTTTAGGTATGTATGCTAAGTACGGTGCAGAAGCTGTTAAGCAATTCCGCGGAATGTTTGGATTTGTTATCTGGGATACGCAAGAAAAAACACTTTTTGCTGCCCGTGATCAATTTGGGATTAAACCATTTTATTACGCTATAGCAGATGACAATTTTTATTATGGTTCGGAAAGTAAAGCTATTTATAAAGTTTTAAAAAATAAGACATTTGATAAAGATGCACTTCAAGATTATATGACATTCCAATTTGTACCAGAACCAGAAACGTTAACTAAAGAAATTGATATGTTACAACCTGGACATTATTTAACGAAAAAATTAGGCGAGAAGCCAGTCATTACACGATATTTTTCTGCCGAATTTCATCCAGTAGTTCGTCCAGAAGAGACATATATTAAACGTATTAAAGACGTCTTAATTGATTCAGTTGATAAGCATATGCGTGCCGATGTACCAGTTGGTTCATTCTTATCTGGTGGAATTGATTCGTCTATTATTGTTGCTATTGCTAAAGAATTAAATCCAAAATTAGAAACAATTTCAGTTGGATTTGAACGTGAAGGCTATAGTGAAATAGATGTTGCGCAAGAAACCGCAGAAAAATTAAATGTCGCTAATTTTAGTTCTGTTATTACGGCTGAAGCATTTATGAAGGCTTTTCCACATTTTATTTGGAATATGGATGATCCCTTGGCTGATCCGGCTGCTGTGCCTCAATATTTCCTTGCTAAAGAGGCCAGAAAACGTGTTAAAGTTGCATTGACGGGTGAAGGTGCTGATGAACTATTTGGTGGTTACACTATTTATCATGAACCTGAATCATTAAAAGGATTTAAATACACTAAACCAATTAATGGTGCGTTGAATAAAATTGCTCAAATGATGCCTAAAGGGATGCGTGGACAAAGTTTCCTTCTTCGAGGCACGACACCAATGGAGGATCGTTACGTTGGTAATGCTTTTATTTTTAATGAAAAAGAAAAAGAAGCATTCTTTAAAGACTATAATAAAAATCATCCATTCCAAAGTATTACTGGCCAATATTATAATGCATCAAAAGATTACAATAAAATAGATCAAATGCAATTTATTGATATGCATACATGGTTAAATGGAGATTTATTGCATAATGCCGATCGTACAACAATGGCACACAGCATAGAATTGAGAACACCATTTTTGGATAAAGAAGTTTTTGCAGTTGCTTCTGAAGTGCCTGCAGATTTGAGAATTGCACATGGAACAACCAAGTATGCTTTACGCAAAGCTGCTGAAGGTATCGTTCCTGACCATGTTTTAAATCGTAAAAAATTAGGTTTCCCTGTGCCTATTCGTTTTTGGTTAAAAGACGAAATGTATGACTGGGCTAAACAAATTATTAATGATTCTCAAACAGATGAATTTTTTAACAAACAATATTTCATAGATTTATTGGATGAACATCGTGCTGGTGTTAGAGATAACTCCAGAAAAATATGGACTGTCTTAACATTTATGGTATGGCATCGTATTTACATTGAAAGTGACATATTAGAAGATAGTAAAACAGTAACAGAAAAAGCTAAATAATAAATAGTGGGAGTTCAAAATAATGACAATTATGGTTCAGAAGTTTGGTGGCACATCGGTTCAAGACGATGAGTCGAGACGAGCAGCTTTAAAACACGTAAAATATTCAGTTGATAAAGGGTATCAAGTCGTTGTCGTTGTTTCAGCAATTGGGCGTAAAGGTGCACCTTATGCAACTGATTCATTATTAGGACTTGTCGATGGAGAGCAATCATTACTTTCTAATAGAGAACTTGATATGATTGTTTCTGTTGGTGAAACTATTTCTGCCGCAGTTTTTTCTGAATTATTGAATAAGGAAGGCATTAAAGCTGCTGCTTTAACAGGGCAGGATGCTGGAGTTGAAACAACTGATGAATTTCAGAATGCTAAAGTAATTAACATTAATACTGATTTAATTGATGAGGCATTTAAAGATGCTGATGTTTTAGTTGTGACTGGGTTCCAAGGTGCTACAAGTAAAGGTCAAACGACGACTATTGGGCGTGGTGGAAGTGATACGACAGCTGCATTACTTGGAGCAGCATTAGATGCTGAACGTGTCGATATTTTTACTGACGTGTCAGGGATGATGACTGCCGATCCTAGATTAGTTACAAAGGCAAAATTTCTAGAAACAGTCAGTTATGAAGAAGTTGCAAATATGGCTCATGAAGGTGCGAAAGTTATCCATCCTCGTGCAGTGGAAATTGCGCAACAAGCCCATGTTCCAGTTCGGATTCGCTCAACTTGGCAAAGTCCTGAAGAGATGGGAACCCTTGTGACCGACCGAAACTTAGGTGTAAAGCATTATCGTAGTGTAACTGGTATTGCTCATGTGACTGGACTCAGTCAATTTACAATTAAAACAGTTAATCATGCTCCAAAAGATGTTTTTAATTTGATGTCCAATAATAATTTGAGCGTTGATTTTATTAATATCTCACCTGGCAAAGTCCTCTTTAATTTGTTCAATGATGATGAAAAAAAAGCTAAACAACTTTTAGTAGATGCTGGAATTGATGTCTCAGTGCTTCCAAACTGTGCGAAAGTTTCAATTGTGGGAGCGGGGATGACTGGAACACCAGGTGTTACGGCCAAAATTGTAACAGCACTAGCTGAGAAGGATATTAATATTCTTCAAACAACTGATAGTTATACGACAATTTGGATTTTAGTTCAACAGGACGATTTAAAAACTGCTGTTAATGCATTACATGATGTCTTTTTAAGCAGTATCTAAAAGGGGTAATTTATGAAACTTTTACCATTTTTTGGAACTTGGTATGGGTCGATAATTTTAATATTTGGATATATTCTAATTTTAACTTTACTTAAACGTATTTTACGTAAAAATTGGCCTAAACGGTTGCAAATCATTGATTTTTTACCACCATTACTTCTTTTATTGACACATATTTTATCAGTACGAGAGTTTAATTTATCGATTACACCATTTATAATATTTTCTTGGTGCTTAATTGGTATTGCTAGTGCGCTTATGTATGCGTATCGAGATGGAGAATTAATTTATGCAAAATTTTTCAAGACCATTTGGAAAATTACTGATATTTATATGCTTGGATGGTACCTCTTAATGCTTCTCTTTTTAGTACTATTTTAAGGATATCGTCCTACATTTTTAATTATAAGTAATGTAAAAAACACTTAATCTAAAAAGGATTGAGTGTTTTTTTGTATATTATCATTTAAAATCATAATATTGGGGAATTCAGTGGTGGAATGTGGGGCATTGTGGTAAAATTTAAATAGTTACTATGAAGGGGGGCTGTACACAATGTTTATGGGCGAATTTAAACACACTTTAGATACTAAAGGTAGATTAATTATTCCAGCTAAATTTCGTGAGGAATTAGGTGAGAAATTTGTTATTACTCGAGGTATGGATGGTTGTTTATTCGGATATACACAAACAGAGTGGACACTCCTAGAAGAAAAGCTTAAAACACTCCCTTTAACAAAAAAAGATTCACGGGCTTTTGTAAGATTTTTATATTCTGCAGCTACAGAATGTGAATTTGATAAACAAGGCCGTATTAATATTCCAGTTCCTTTAAGAACACATGCTGATTTAGAAAAAAAATGTGTGCTAGTAGGTGTTTCAAACAGATTCGAAGTATGGAGTGAAGATCGATGGAATAGTTTTTCAGAGAGTGCATCAGAAAATTTTGATGAAATTGCAGAAAATATGATTGATTTTGGATTTTAAATAACACGTATGAAAGGGGATAAAACTATGACGACATTTGAACATGAAACAGTACTACTAAATGAAGCAGTAGATGGGTTGGCTATTAAACCAGATGGTATATATGTTGATTGTACTTTGGGTGGCGGTGGACATAGTGCCCTAATCCTGTCTCAACTAAGTACGGAGGGACATTTATATGCTTTTGACCAAGATCAAACAGCGATTACTTATAATGAAGGGCATTTAAAAAAATACATAGAAAATGGACAAGTTACGTTTATTAAACGCAATTTTAAAGATTTAAAAGCCGCGTTACTGGAACTTAATGTCACGGAAGTAGATGGTGTACTCTATGACTTAGGTGTATCATCCCCACAATTTGATGTCGCAGAACGAGGCTTCAGTTATCAGCACGATGCGCCGTTAGATATGAGGATGGATTTAAGTGCAGAATTAACAGCTAAAGAGATTGTTAATAATTGGACATATCAAGAACTTATTAGAATCTTTTTTAGATATGGTGAAGAAAAATTTGCAAAGTCAATTGCTCGTCAGATTGAAAATGCTAGAGAAAATGAAGAAATTGTTACAACTAGTCAATTAGTTGAATTAATTAAAATGGGTATTCCGGCTCGTGCAAGACGAACAGGTGGGCACCCTGCTAAAAAAGTTTTTCAAGCTATTCGAATTGCGGTTAATGATGAATTGGGTGTTTTAGAAGATTCATTAGAGCAAGCAATTGATTTAATTAATGTTAAGGGGCAAGTTAGCGTTATTACATTTCAGTCATTAGAAGATAGATTGGTCAAAACGATGTTTAAGGAACGAACAAGTTTACCAGAGTTACCACCGGGTTTACCTGTAATTCCAGATAATATTCAGCCAAATTATGCACTAGTTAATAAAAAGCCAATTTTACCATCAGAATTAGAATTACAGAATAATAGGCGTGCACATTCAGCAAAATTGAGAATTATAAAACGATTGAAAAAATAATATTTTATAATAAAGGGGTTACATATCATGGCACAAAATAGCACAGCACGACAAATGCCAAGAGAATATAAAGAAAATCCAAGACAACAACCTATACATAAAAAAACAGTGGGATCACAAAGTGTTGCATTTTCTAGAATTGAAAAATCATTATTTGGTTTAATTGGTGCAATTTCTTTGGTACTTATGCTTATGCTAGTTTCATCTCAGGTAGAGTTGTCTAATAGTAGTCAATTTTTACAAAATATTAACAGCGAAATAACAGCTATTCAAACTAAGAGTTCTGATTTGACACAAGAAGTGAACGAACTTGCCAGTAATGATCGATTAAATAGTATCGCTAATAAAAATGGTCTTAATTTAAGTGAGAGTAGAATAAGGAATGTAACGAAATGAATAATCAAAAGCAACGGATGATAAATGACATGAAAAAGAAACGTAGAAATAGGCAAAGGTTTGGTGTGCTACTAATCCTGGCCGTTTTAGCGATTCTTTTGATGTTTATCATTCGTTTTTCTTATATTGTAATAGGTGGAAAAGTTTCAGATGTTAATTTAAGTAGCCAAACACAGGCACTTTATGAAAATAGTCGAATTGATAAAGCAAATAGAGGAACCATTTATGATGATTCAAATCAACCGATTGCTGAAGATACAACAAACTACTCAATTTATGCAGTTCTATCAAAATCATATGTTGGTGCAAATAACAAAGCGTTATACGTTACTGATAAGAGTAAAGCTGCAAAAGTTATTAGTGATGCGATTGGAATGAAAGAATCTAAAGTTTACAATATTTTGAATGCAAAAAAAGGAACTTACCAAGTTGAATTTGGTAATTCTGGTAAAAACTTATCTTTGGAAACAAAAAACAAGATAGAATCAGCAGATTTAAAAGGTATTTATTTCACTGAAACACAAGCAAGATTATATCCAAATGGTGTTTTTGCATCACATTTAATTGGTGTGACAAAAAGCACTTCAAAAAAAGGTGATTCAACTTTATCTGGTGTAATGGGACTAGAATTAGCATTTAATAAACAATTAAGTGGAACAGACGGGTTAAAAAAGGTCCAAAAAGATAGTTATGGTTACCAACTACCAAACTCAAAGACAAAAACAAAAAAAGTTGAAAATGGAAATAATATTTATACAACCATTGATACAAAATTACAAACGTATCTTGAAACAACTCTAACTAACGTACAAAAAACATATAATCCTAAATCAATGAATGTTGTTATAATGAATGCTAAAAATGGAAAAATTTTGGCAGGAAGTCAACGGCCTACATTTAATGCAGATACCAAAAGTGGTATTTCAAAGATGTGGCGTAATACGCTAATTGAAGATAGTTATGAACCTGGCTCGACTATGAAAGTATTTACAATGGCAGCTGCTATTGAAAATAATGCCTACAATGAGAATGCCGTCTATAAATCAGGTGTTTTAAAAGTGGGAACTAAGATTGTTCCTGATTGGAATACATCTGGTTGGGGTTTAATCACTTATCGTGAAGGTTTCGCTCGTTCAAGTAATGTTGGTATGGCTAAGTTGGAACAAGCGATGGGGCATACTGCTTGGCTTAAATATATTAAAAAATTTGGTTTCCTGGAAAGTACAAATCTGGGATTAGCTAATGAAGCAAAAGGTAGTATTGAATTTCAATACCCAATTGAACAAGCAGATACAGCTTTTGGTCAAGGAATAAATGTGACAACTATGCAAATGATGCAAGGTTTTACGGCATTTGCAAACAACGGTAAGATGATCAAACCAACGCTTGTGGATAAAATTGTAGATCCTAATACTGGAAAAACAACGTATCAAGCTAAAACAACAAATTTAGGACAAGTTATTAAAAAATCAACGTCTAAAGAAGTATTAAGCATGATGCAAGATGTTATCTACAAAAATTATGGGACCGGTAATGCCTTTAAAATTGATGGTTACAAGATAGCTGCAAAAACAGGAACTGCCCAAATTTCGGATCCAAATGGAACTGGATATCTAACGGGTGATGCAAATTATGTCTTTTCAGTTGTAGGTATGGCGCCGGCCAAAGATCCAAAATATATTATGTATGTAACGATGAAACAACCACAAAATATGCAAGGTACCAGTGGTAATGCTATTTTGGCACAAATATTTAATCCATTGATGAAGAGGACTTTAGAAGAAGACAGTTCAACAGCGGTATCAACTGCAAAGACTAATGTAACAGTAGCAGACGTTACAAATAGTTCAACTTCATCAGCTAAAACAAAATTAAACGAACAAAATCTAGATATTGCAGTTATCGGACATGGCAGAACGGTAGCTAATCAGTATCCACCTGCTGGAACGACTGTATTATCCGGACGTAAAATATTGTTATTAACAAATGGTGAAATGATTATGCCTGATTTAACCGGTTGGTCAAAGAGTGATGCGGTGAATGCTGCAGAATTAATGAAACTAAACTTAACGACAACGGGTAGTGGTTATGTAGCAGCTCAAAGTATTAAGGCGAATACAGTTGTTAAAAAATCAACTATGGTGAAATTAACGTTAAAATAAAAAGGTGAATATAGATATGAGAGCAGATAAATTAATCCAAAGTTTAAAATTTAAACGAGTATCAACGGCGATTGATTCAGAGTTAGATATTAAGCTATTAACACAAGATACAAGAGAAGTTGTTGAAGATAGTCTATTTGTTGCTGTTGAAGGTTATACAGTTGATGGACATGATTTTGTGAATCAAGCGGTTGAAAAAGGTGCGAAGATTATTATTGCTCGTAAACCAGTTGATGTACCTGTTCCAGTCGTTTATGTCCAAGATACAAATCGTGCGATGGCAATTCTTGCCGATGCATTTTATGGCGTCCCAAGTCAGCAGATGAGAATGATTGGTGTTACTGGTACAAATGGTAAGACGACTGTTACACATTTGATTGAACAAATTTATCGTGACTTAAATCAAAAAACAGGTTTAATCGGTACAATGTATCGTAAAATAAATGATACACTGTATCCTTCGAATAATACAACTCCAGATGTTATTACATTGCAAAGAACTTTAGCACAAATGAAACAAGAAAAAGTTGAAACTGTTGCAATGGAAGTTTCTTCACATGCGTTAGTCTTAGGACGTGTATGGGGTATTGATTTTGATATCGCAGTTTTTACAAATTTGACACAAGATCATTTAGATTTTCATAAAACAATGGAAAATTATGCACATGCAAAAAGTATGTTATTTGCTCAGTTGGGTAATCATTATACTGAATCAGGCGACTCAAAAGTGGCTGTTTTAAATTTTGATGACCCAGTGGCTCGAACGTTTACTCAGTTTACTTCTGCTCAAATATTATCTTACGGTATCGAAAATGATGATGCCATGATTCAAGCTAAAAATATTGAAATTAAGAGTCATGGAACTGAGTTTGATTTAATTCTTTTTGGTGAAACAACTCATGTTACAATGCAATTAATCGGCTTGTTTAATGTTTATAATATGCTTGCTGCGTTTAGTGCCGCATATGCTGCTGGACTTGATGAAACACAAATTATTAAATCACTTGAAAAAGTGACTGGTGTTAAAGGTCGTTTTCAATTAGTGCCTTCTAAAACGGGTATCAGTGTAATTGTAGATTACGCGCACACACCAGATGGGTTATTAAATGTCTTAGAGACAATACAAGATTTTGCACAAAATAAAATTTATTGCATTGTTGGCTGCGGTGGTGATCGTGATAAAGGAAAACGTCCTAAAATGGCAAAAATTGCTGCTGACCATAGTGATTACCCAGTATTTACTATGGATAATCCTAGAACTGAAGATCCTAAGGAAATTATGGCAGACATGCTGACTGGAATTCCAGAAAATAGAGCAACTGTTATAATGGATCGACACGATGCAATTGCTCAAACAATAAAAAAGGCGCAACCAGGAGATGTTATTTTAATTGCTGGTAAAGGTCATGAAGATTATCAAATTCTTGGTCGAGAAAAAGTGCATTTTGACGATGTTGAAGAAGCATCGGGAGCATTAAATAAAAAATAAGAATTGAGTGAGGATAAGACAATGACTAAACCAGAAATGTTTATACCGTTGGTAAGTGGATTCGCATTAACGTTTATGTTTATGCCATTATTTATTGGCTATTTTAGAATACGTAAACAAGGGCAAATGATTAGAGAAGAAGGACCAAAATGGCATGAGAAAAAGTCTGGTACACCAACAATGGGTGGATTTGTCTTTAATATTGCTATTATTATTACTGCAATTTGGACAGGTATATGGGCTAATTCTATGACACCAGCGATGATGATTATGATTTTCATCTTATTTTTATATGCTATTTTAGGATTTTGGGATGACAGTATCAAATTATTCAAACGACAAAATGAAGGTTTAAAGCCTTGGCAAAAATTATTGGGTCAAATAGTTGGTGGATTAATCTTCACCGTCGTTTATGTCCATGAACATTTGCCACTTGCAATTAATGTCTTTGGTTTTGGTGAGGTCTCAATCGGTATTCTTTATGCTGTATTCATTATTATTTGGCTTGTTGGATTCTCTAATGCGGTTAATTTAACTGATGGAATTGACGGTCTTGTTTCAGGTCAATCAATTATTGCATTCGGTGCATATGCAGTTGTTGCGCAAGTACAACAACAAAAGGATGTACTTATTTTTTGTTTATCTGTCATTGGCGCATTAATTGCGTTCATTTGGTTTAATCATAAACCAGCTAAAGTTTTCATGGGAGATATGGGATCGTTAGCATTAGGTGGTGCATTAGCAACCGTTTCAATTTTATTACACCAAGAACTATCACTCATTTTTATTGGTATTATATTTGTTTGTGAGACGGCAAGTGTTATTTTACAAGTAGCTTCATTTAAATTAACAGGTAAACGCATATTCAAGATGAGCCCAATTCATCATCATTTTGAAATGAGTGGTTGGAATGAATGGAAAATTGATATTGTCTTTTGGACTATTGGGTTAATTGCTGCGATTTTAACGTTACTAGTCATTTTATAAAGGGAGATTTAATTGGAATGAAAAATATTACGAATTATCAAAATAAAAAGGTTCTAGTTGTAGGTTTAGCAAAGAGTGGCTTGAATGCAGCCAAACTTTTAAAAGATTTAGGCGCATTTGTGACTGTGAATGATCATAAAAATATTGATGATAACCCTGAAGCTAAAGAGCTTTTGGCTGAAGGAATCAAAGTGATTACGGGCGGACACCCACTCTCTTTACTAGATGAGGATTTTGAGTTAGTCGTAAAAAACCCTGGAATTCCATATACAAATTTACTTATTGAAAAGGCAATGGAAAAAGGTTTACCTATTATTACAGAACCAGAGCTTGCTTATGAAATTTCTGAAGCGCCAATGATCGGGGTTACAGGAACGAATGGTAAGACAACTACAACGACGCTGATTTCATTGATGTTAAATCAAGAAAGAAAGCAAGGACGTGCATTTGTCGCTGGAAATATTGGTGTTCCATCTGTTGCCGTAGCAAAAAAGGTAACCAAAAATGATATTATTGTAGCTGAATTATCAAGTTTTCAATTATGTGGCATTGATAAATTGAAACCAGAAATAGCCGTTATTACTAATATTTATGAGGCACATACGGATTACCATAAAACTCGAGAAAATTATGTGAAAGCAAAAATGAGAATAACTGAAAATCAAGATTCTAGTGATTTTCTTGTTGTCAATTGGGATTTAAAAGAACTTCGTGAACTAGCTAAAACAAGTTCTGCTAACATTGTGCCATTTTCTAGATTAGATGAAATTGAAACAGGGGCTTATGTAAAAGACGGAAATATTTACTATCAGAATGAATTCATTATGAAATCGGATGAAGTTAATATTCCTGGTGAACATAATATTGAAAATGCGCTTGCAGCTATCGTAACTGCTAAAATTAAAGGTGTAACAAATACTGCTATTCAAGAAGTATTATCGACATTTACAGGAGTACGCCACCGTACACAGTTTGTTAGCGCATGGCATAATCGCAAATTCTATAATGATTCAAAGGCAACTAATATTGAAGCAACTGAGATGGCTGTAAAAGGATTTTCGAATCCAATTATACTATTAGCTGGTGGATTAGATAGAGGATTTACGTTTGAAAAATTGGTGCCTGTACTTAAAGCACATGTAAAAGCAATGATTGTTTTCGGTGAAACAGCTGATTTAATGCGAAATGCTGGAGAAGCGGCAGGTATTACTCAAATTAAGCAAGTCACTGATGTTGTTGCAGCTGTTCCCGAAGCATATAAATTAAGTGATAACAATGATATTATATTGTTATCCCCAGCAGCAGCTAGTTGGGATCAATATCCTTCATTTGAAGTACGTGGTGACAAATATATTGAAGCGGTTGAAAAATTAATGCAAGTAGAGGATAAATAAAATGAAAATTATTGTTTCTGGTGGTGGCACTGGCGGGCATATTTACCCTGCGTTGGCCCTTATTGAAGCGCTAAAAGTAAAAGATCCAACGGCTGAATTTTTATATGTTGGGACTGAAAAAGGACTTGAGAGCCGAATCGTTCCAGATAATGGAATTCCATTTAAAACAATTAAAATTCAAGGATTTAAAAGATCGTTATCAGTAGAAAATATTAAGACAGTCCAACTATTTTTAAAAAGTGTGAAAGACGCAAAGAAAATGATTAAAGAATTTAAACCAGACATTGTTATTGGAACAGGCGGTTACGTATGTGGTGCAGTGGTTTATGCTGCTGCTCGATTACATATTCCAACTATTGTTCATGAACAAAATAGTGTTGCAGGTGTAACAAATAAATTTTTGAGCCACTTTGTTGATAAAGTAGCTATTTCTTTTGAATCAGTTGCAGATCAATTTCCTAAGAAAAAAGTTGTTTTCACAGGGAATCCCCGCGCACAACAGGTTGTAAATGAAACAGAAATTGAAGCATTATCGCAATATGGATTATTAGATGATGTACCAACGATGTTAGTTTTTGGTGGTTCAAGAGGAGCTGCGAAAATTAATCAAGCAATGGTTGAAGCAATTCCTGAATTAAATAAAAAACCATATCAAATTTTATTTGTTACAGGTAACGTTCACTACGATAAAATTATGAATGATTTAAACGGGATAGAATTAAATAAAAATATTGTGATAAAACCATATTTAAATAATATGCCTAATTTATTAAGCCATATTTCTGTCATTTTAGGACGTGCTGGTGCAACAAGTATAGCAGAAATAACTGCACTTGGATTACCATCTATTTTGGTGCCTAGCCCTTATGTTACAAATAATCATCAAGTAAAAAATGCAATGAGTCTAGTTGATAATAATGCAGCTAAGCTTATTACTGAGGATAAGTTAACGGGATCAAAATTGGTCATGGTTTCAGATGAAATGATGCTCAATACTGATGTGAGAAGACAGATGGCTAATAATTCACGTAAAATGGGTGTGCCCAATGCTGCAGATAATCTAATTAAGGTTATGGAAGATTTAATCAAAATTAAAGAATAAGTTAGGAGGCCAAATAAGATGTCAAAAAATAAATTCTTAAAAAGAAAAAAAGCTGAATTGACACCTTGGGAGGCCTTACAAGAGAAAAAAAAGAAGAAAAATAAACGATTCGATTTTTTTGGAAACCCCAAAACAATTAGTGACCGATTACCAAAATTAAAAAAATATCAACATCATGCCCTAAAACAAAAATTAATTATTATAATTGGTTCGTTTCTGATTATTGGTTTAATTGCACTATATTTTATTTCACCATTAAGTAAAATACAAAATATTAGTATTTCAGGTGAAAAAACAGTTTCAAAAGTACAAGTAGAAAATGCTAGTAATTTACACATTAATGATCCATTATCCCACGCGTTTTTTAGAAAAAAAGCTATTTTAAAGGATATAAAAAAAGAATTGCCACAGGTGAAGTCACTAACTGTTAGCCATAATAAATGGAATGGTGTTAAACTTTCTATTAATGAATATGATCTTGCAGGATATATTTATAAAAATAAAACATACTATCAATTATTTTTGAATGGGACAATTGGAAGTAAGAAATTTGACCAACCAGTGGGGAATTATCCTACGTATTCTAAGTTTAATCAAACAAATATATTGCAAAAAATGGTTAAACAATATAAAAAAATTCCGATGAAAATCAGAAATGGAATATCAGAAATCGATTATCAACCATCCAAAGTGAATAATCAGCGAATATATATATACATGAATGACAGAAATAAAATTATTGCTAATATTGATAATTTTGCCGATAAAATGGCTTTCTATCCAAGTATCTCATCTAAAATGAAGAAAAAAGGTGTCGTTGATTTAGAAGTGGGTGCATATTCTTATCCATATAATAAGAAAAGTTAACAAAGTTGGTATGGCCTATGGGATATCCTTTCTAAATCAGGTCTTAATGTGGTAAAATATGAGTACTATATCTTATAAAAAATAATATTAAAAGCAAGCTGTAAGGAGGTTCTTTTTCAGATGGGTAACGCAGGTATATATGTGGGGTTAGATATCGGTACGACATCAATTAAAGTTATCGTTTCTGAATACGTTAATGGTCAATTGAACGTAATTGGTATTGGTAATGAACGCTCACAAGGTTTGAATAGGGGAATTGTAGTCGATATTGATAAGGCTGTAATTTCAGTACAAAAAGCTATTAAACAAGCTGAAGAAAAAGCAAATATTCAGATTCACGAAGTACATGTTGGTATTCCTGCTAATTTATTACAAATTATTCCTTGTAACGGCATGATTGCCGTTTCAGATGAATCAAAAGAAATTACAAATGAAGATGTTGTGAATGTTGCGAGTGCAGCATTAGTTCAAAATTTACCACCAGAAAGAGATATCATTGATATTATTGCTGATGAATTTGTAGTTGATGGATTTGATGGCATTAAGGATCCTCGTGGTATGATTGGTGTGAGATTAGAAATGCATGGATCAGTTTATACTGGCCCAAAAACAATTATTCATAATTTAAAAAAATGTGTTGAAAATGCTGGGCTAACTATCAGAGAAACAATCGTGAACCCATTAGCACTTGCATCAGTTGCGATGTCAGATGGCGAAAGAGACTTTGGTACTGTACTTATTGATCTCGGTGGTGGTCAAACGACTGCTTCAGTGATTCATGATCATAAGTTGAAATTTACATACGTGGACCAAGAGGGTGGCGATTTTGTCACGAAAGATATCTCAGTGGTTCTTAATACATCTGTTGAAAATGCTGAAAAATTGAAACGCAATTATGGATTTGCTAATTCTGAGTTAGCATCAGAAGATGATGTTTTCCCAGTTGATGTTGTTGGACAAAGTGAGCCAATCAATATCTCTGAAAAATATTTAGCAGAGATTATTGAAGCAAGAATCTCTCAAATCTTAGATAAAATAAAAAGTTCATTAGATGCTATCAAGGCGTTAGAATTACCAGGTGGCGTTATCTTAACTGGTGGTCTTGCAGCTTTACCAGGAATTACAGAATTAGCATCAGAAATTTTGCAAGTTCAAGTTAAAACCTACGTCCCTGATCAAATGGGATTACGCTATCCTTCATTTGCACAAGCCTTAGGATTGATTAATTATGCAGTCGAGCAAGATGAAGTCACATTATTAGTGAAAAGTGCAATGGGACTTGATATTGATCAATTAAGTTATAGTATTGTTGAACCAGACAACGAAAAACCTAAGAAGCAAGAAGTAAAAAACAAAGTTAAAAAAACTAGAAAACCAAAAACATCAGGGGATCCATTAAAATCAGTTAAAAACTTTTTTAATGAATTTTTCGATTAAATAGGAGGAAGTAAGTAATGGAATTTTCTTTGGACTCAAGTGAAGATAAAGGCGCAGTAATAAAAGTAATTGGTGTCGGTGGCGCTGGTGGTAATGCTGTTAATCGTATGATTGATGAAAATGTTTCAGGTGTTGAGTTTATTGCATTAAATACTGATGTTCAGGCATTGGAAAGCTCAAAGGCAGAAATTAAAATTCAATTGGGTCCTAAATTGACTCGTGGATTAGGTGCTGGTGCAACTCCAGATATTGGTAGTAAAGCTGCACAAGAAAGTGAAGAAGCAATTATCGAAGCTATTGATGGCGCTGATATGATTTTCGTTACTGCTGGAATGGGTGGTGGAACAGGAACAGGAGCTGCTCCTGTTGTAGCTAAAATCGCTAAAGATCAAGGCATTTTAACAGTCGGAATTGTAACACGTCCATTTACATTTGAAGGACCTAAACGTAGCCGTTTTGCTGCTGAAGGAATAGCTAATCTGAGAGATCAAGTTGATACGTTAGTTGTTATTGCTAATAACCGTTTACTTGAAATCATTGACAAGAAGACACCGATGCTTGAAGCATTCCAAGAAACAGATAATGTTTTACGTCAAGGTGTTCAAGGTATTTCTGAATTAATTACATCACCCGGTTTAATTAATTTAGATTTTGCTGATGTTAAAACAGTGATGGCTGATCAAGGAACTGCATTAATGGGAATTGGATCTGCTACTGGTGAAAATAGAACTGCTGAAGCAACAAAAAAAGCAATTTCTTCGCCATTACTCGAAGTTTCAATTGATGGTGCAAAACAAGTTCTACTTAATATCACCGGTGGTGCTGATATGAGTCTTTTCGAAGCGCAAGAAGCTTCTGAAATTATTTCACAAGCTGCAACTGATGAAATTAATATTATTTTTGGAACGTCAATTAATGAAGACCTAGGTGATGAAATCGTCGTAACAGTTATTGCAACTGGTATTGATGATGTTAAAGAAGAAAAAAAAGCCACAGTTCGTACACGAACATTACCAAGAACTGATGCACCTAAAGCAACATTAGCTGAAAAGCAAGAAGATCGTTTTGACGATTGGGATATTATGCACCCATCAAGTCAACCTGAAGAAAAAAAATCAACAGAATTTGAAAATGTTGAAAAACCAAATTTTGATGTCTTTAAGAATGATATCAAAACTGATGATTTAGCAACAAATAATGATGATAGTTTAAGTACACCACCGTTTTTCAGAAAACGACGTAAAGATTAATTAAATGAATCAATGGGGAGGTTACGGATATTATGGCTTTTGAAAAAATTGGTCGTTTTTTTGGGTTAGCTGAAGAAGATGATTTTGAAAATGATGATTACCAAACCGAAGAGTCTATGCGGACTTCGTCATTGAATCAAAGTAATAAAGTCGTTTCGATAAATGGTAAATATAGTCAACCACAAAAAATTAATTTATTTGAACCTAGAATTTATTCTGATGTTAAGGATATTGCAACGCATTTAATGCAAAATCAAGCAATCGTCGTAAATTTTCAAAAAATGGATGAAGTTCAATCTAAACGGATTGTTGATTTCTTGTCCGGAACAATTTTTGCTATTAACGGAACAATTCAAAGAATTGGCGATAATATTTTTCTTTGTACACCAAACTCATTTACTGTTGAAGGAAATATGGCAGATAATATTTTTGAAAAATTCGAATAAAAGAAAAATCGAGGTATACAAATGATTGAGTTTATTACATTTCTAGCTAAAGTGATTACGTGGGCTTTTGATGCTTATGAGCTAGCAATTATCATTTACGTTTTAATGTCATGGTTTCCAGGCGCTTATAATACGCCGGTTGGCCATTTCTTAAGTAAAATTTGTCAACCATACCTTGCATTTTTTGACCGTTTTATCCCGGCAATTGGGGGTATTAGTTTTTCACCAATTATTGCGATAATCGCGCTAAGCTTCATCCAAAATGGGGTTATGGGACTTCTGACTACTTTGATTCGTCTTTATGTTGGAGGCTAATGATATATGAATGATACAATTTACCAACATTTCAGGTCCGACGAAAAAGAAATTATTGATACATTGTCAGATTATATCGAGCAAGCTAAATCAGAGTACAGGGCAGTTCTAACTCATTTTTTAAATCCTAGAGAGGCACATATTGCGACCTATCTATTAGGCCAAAATGACGAAATTAGTTTAAAATTATTTGGTGGCACGAAAGAAGCTGAACGAAAAAGATTACTTTTTTATCCAGCGTATTTCGATGTTCAAGATAGTGATTTTGATTTACAACTTATTGAAATTAAGTATCCAATAAAATTTGCTACCTTAAAACATGGACAAATTTTGGGAACTTTGGCTAATGCGGGATTAGATAGAGAAGTACTTGGTGATATTTTAACAGATGGTCAGCAATGGCAGGTTGTTGTTGAAAAAAAGATGGCTAATTATTTGATTAGTCAAGTTGATCGTATTGGTAAAATTAAGGTATCACTTGAAGAGATTCCTTTTTCACAAACGGTGAGTGTCACAGATGAGTGGCAATCGCAAAATGAATTAGTTTCATCGTTACGAATCGATTCAGTCATATCAGCTGTTTATAATATGTCTCGACAAAACGCCAAAAATTTAGTTAATTCTGAAAAAGTTAGTTTAAATTGGCAAGTTATTAATAAGCCTGATTATGAATTAGCAGAGTTTGATGTTTTGTCAATTCGTGGTTTTGGACGAATCAAGTTAGATTTTATTGCAGGTATGACTAGAAAAGATAAATATAAATTAGAGTTATCAATATTAAAAAAATAAATTTTGAAGGACGTGCAAAATGACTTTAAGTCCATTAGATATTCATAATAAAGAATTTAACGTAAAATTACGAGGCTATGATCAAGACCAGGTTAATGATTTTCTAGATAAAATTATTAAAGATTATGAAATAACGTTAAAAGAAAATGAAAATTTAACTGAAGAAGTTAAAACTAGTAATGAAAAGTTAGAATACTTTAATGATTTAAAAGATTCTTTAAATCAATCAATTATTGTTGCTCAAGAAGCTGCTGATCGCGTTAAGGTTAATGCTAAGCGTGAATCTGAAATTATTAATAAAGAATCACAAAAGCAAGGTCATGATATTATTGATGAAGCGAATGAAAAAGCTAAACATATTATTGATATGGCTTCAGAAAAAGCTAAAAAATTAGCTGTTGAGACTGATGACTTGAAGAAACAAGCACGTATTTTCCGTCAACGTTTAAAAGTTATGATGGAATCACAATTAGAAGTTGTTAAAAGTTCTGATTGGGACGAAATTTTAAAACAAGGCGAGACAAGCACATATTCTGAAATTCAAGACGTTTTAAAACGTGAAGAAGACAAAGAAAAACGTGAAGCCAAAGAAATAAAAGAATCAGTTAATAATAATGACGATATTGTTGTTACAGAAATTATTGCTGAATCAGATGCAAATGAAGATTCTGAGCAAAATGATCAAGATACAATGGTCATTTTCCCAGATAATAAATAAATTTGAGAATAACAATTATATGATACATTTTTAGCGAGTCGATGATAGTGGAAGGTCGATAATAAGTATTATATAATTTATCATCTCAACGATTTCATTAAACTGAAATGATCAAGTAAGTTTAATCGGCTTCATCTCCGTTATCACGATGATTGAGTGAAATTTAACGTTATATAATGTTAAGTTTCTAAATTTGGGTGGTAACACGAAGACTTCGTCCCTTGTAACGGAGTCTTTTTGTGTATAATGAAATAAAATAACTTTTAAAAGGAGTTTATAATATGAAAATGAAAGAAACCTTAAACTTAGGTAAGACAGAATTTCCAATGCGTGGAAATTTACCAGTTAAAGAAGCAGAGCGTGAAGATGCATGGAGACAAAACGGTGTTTATGAACTAAGACAAAAGTTAAATGAAAAGAAACCAAGTTTCATTTTACATGATGGACCTCCATACGCTAATGGTAATATCCATATGGGACATGCTTTAAATAAGATTACGAAGGATATTATCGTTCGTTCAAAATCAATGATGGGCTTCAGATCACCTTTTGTTCCTGGCTGGGATACTCATGGCCTTCCTATTGAACAACAATTGGTTAAACAAGGTGTTGATCGTAAAACCATGTCAAAAGCTGATTTTCGTGAATTATGTGAAAAATATGCTTTGGAGCAAGTTAATTTGCAACGCGAAGATTTTAAACGTTTAGGCGTTGCAGCTGAATGGGATAGCCCATACATGACTTTACAACCTGAATTTGAAGCTGAAGAAATCAGAATGTTTGGTGAAATGGCTGAAAAAGGTTACATCTATAAAGGTAAAAAACCAATTTATTGGTCACCATCGTCTGAATCAGCATTAGCTGAAGCAGAGATTGAATACCACGATATTAAATCACCATCAATGTATATTACATTTGATGTAGTTGATGGGAAAGATATTTTAGATACAGATACAAAAATGATTATCTGGACAACAACACCATGGACAATTCCAGCTAATTATGGTGTCGCTGTACATCCTGATTATAAATATATCCAAATTAATGCTGATGGGAAAAAATATGTTGTCGCTGAAGAACGTTTAAATATTTTAAAAGAAGAATTTGATTGGGAAAATGTTGAAGTATTAAAAGAATTTTCTGGTCGCGATATGGAATATATGACAGTGCAACATCCATTATATGATCGTACATCATTAGTTATTCTAGGTTACCATGTTACTTTAGATTCTGGTACAGGACTTGTTCATACTGCTCCAGGACATGGTGAAGATGATTTTATTGCTGGACAAAAGTATAAATTACCCGTTGTATCTGTTTTAGATGAAAAAGGTGTCATGAATGAAGATGCGCCTGGATTTGAAGGGATATTTTATGATAAAGCTAATCCATTAGTAACTGATGAATTGAAAGAGAATGGTCATTTACTTAAACTTTCATTCTTTACGCATAGTTATCCACATGATTGGCGTACAAAAAAACCTGTTGTTTTCCGTGCAACGGCACAATGGTTTGCATCAGTAGAGATGTTCCGCGATGATATATTAAAAGAAATTGAAAAAGTTGATTTTAAAAACGAATGGGGTAAGGTTCGTCTTTACAATATGATTAGAGATCGTGGCGATTGGGTGATTTCACGTCAACGTGCTTGGGGCGTTCCATTACCTATCTTCTATGCAGAAGATGGGACACCTATCATTACACCAGAAACAATTGAACATGTTGCTCAATTGTTTGAAAAAAATGGATCAAATATTTGGTTCAAAAATGATGCTAAAGCACTACTTCCTGAAGGATTTACAAGTGAACATAGTCCTAATGGTGAATTTACAAAAGAAGAAGATATCATGGATGTTTGGTTTGATTCAGGTTCTTCACATCGTGGAGTGCTAGGTAAACGTGATAATTTAACGTATCCTGCAGATCTATATATGGAAGGTTCAGATCAATATCGTGGATGGTTTAATTCAAGTGTTATTACATCCGTTGCAACTAATGGAATTGCACCATACAAACAGTTGATGTCACAAGGATTTGTACTTGATGATAAAGGACATAAGATGAGTAAATCGCTTGGGAATATCATTTTACCAAGTAAAGTTATTAAACAATCAGGAGCTGAGATTATCCGATTATGGACAGCATCAGCAGATACATCTTCTGATATCGCTGTTTCAATGGATATTTTAAAACAAGTCTCTGAAACATATCGTAAGATTAGAAATACATTTAAATTTATTTTGGCTAATACAACTGACTTTGATCCAAATGAAAATGCAATTGCATTTGATGAATTGGCATCAGCAGATAAGTATATGTTAATTAAATTAAATACATTTTCAAAAGAGGTTTTGGATGATTATGCTGAATATGATTTCTTAGCAATTTACAAAAAAGTGATTACATTTATTTCAAATGACTTATCAGCATTCTATTTAGATATTGCAAAAGATATCGTTTATATTGAAGCTGAAGATAGTTTTGAAAGACGCTCAATGCAAACTGTTCTATACCAGATTGTAACAACAATGGCTAAGTTATTAACACCTATCTTGCCACATACAACTGAAGAAGTTTGGGACTATTTGAAAGAACCAGAAGAATATGTTCAATTAAGTGAAATGCCAGAAGTTGCCCATTTTGATGGTGAAATTAAAATTGTTGAAAATTGGCAAGCATTCATGAAAATTCGTTCATATGTCTTAAAGGCTTTGGAAGATGCGCGTGATGCAAAATTAATTGGGAAATCATTTGAAGCAAAAGTTATTTTATATGTGAATGATTCTGATAAAGAATTACTTAACGTACTTGATACGGATATCCGTCAACAATTGATTGTTTCTGATTTAGAAATTTTATCTATTGATGATGTTCCAGAAGATGCAACTAATTTTGATAACTTAGCTGTTAAAGTTGAAGTAGCTAACGGTGAAGTTTGTCAAAGATGTCGTATGGTTAAGACTGATGTTGGGGAGGATACTGCGTTACCAACGCTCTGTCATCGTTGTGCAACGATTGTTGAACAAGGTTATCCAGAGGCAGTTACAGAAGGTTTTGAAAATTAAATATTTCAAAAAAGGAATAACGTAGAGTTATTCCTTTTTTTGAGTCAAATTGATTACAATCCTAAAAATATAGCGTAATATGTAAGGTATACAATTATAGTGAGAGCAGGTGTTCAATGTGGAATTAGTAAAAGTACATGGATCAGAAAACGATTTTTTTCTTTTAGATCAAACTAAATTAGAGACAGCATTATCAGATGAAAAATTAAAGAATTTAGCAATTCAAATGTGTGATCGAGAATCTGGATTACACGGTGGCTCAGATGGCATTTTAGTCGTTGATAAATCAAGTCATAATGGTGTTCTAGGTCAAATGAGAGTCATCAATGCTGATGGTACAGAGGCTAGTATGTGTGGAAACGGTTTAAGAACTGTTGGGCGCTATTTAGAAACTAAATTTGGACAAACAGAATTTAAAGTTGAGACAATGCATGCTGATTTAGATGTTAAGAAAGCACCAAATCTTCAGGCAGGCGTTGCAGCTTACAATGTCGAAATTTCACCTGTTAGTTTTGAGTCACAAACGTTACCAATGTTTTTACAAAGACAAACATTGGTAGATGAAATTATTCCTGAATTTTCACAAACGTTAAAGTTTTCAGCTGTCTCGGTACCAAATCCGCATTTAATTACTTTTGTTGATCATACAACGTTACAAGGACCGGAACTTGAAAGAATTGCAACTTATTTAAACGGTGAAAATCCGTATTTTCCAGATGGTGTTAACGTTAGTTTTGTTGAAAAATTAGATAATAAATCAATTTTTGTTAGAACTTATGAACGCGGAGTTGGGTTTACTAATGCGTGTGGAACAGCAATGTCTGCTTCAAGTTTAATGTTTGTTCTGTTAAGTGAAGGTAAAGTGCCATTTGGAACTGAAATTAATGTAAAAAATCCTGGTGGTATGGTTAAAACTGTTGTGCATCAAGATGAGAGTGGCAATTACTGGATGTCTCTAATTGGTAATGCAACTAATGTTGCGAATATAACAATTGAGTTAGCTGATGCTCTGAATGGTGATTTTTCTAAGGCCAAATGGATATCAACTAATGAACAGGATGCTTATTTAAAGTTTATATTAAGTATTATGTAATTTTATGGGGGTAAAAGACATAAATGACTGTCTTTTATCCTTTTTTTAATTTAAAATAAAGGGAAACGCTTGAGGAAATTTAATGAAAAAATGGATCATTGGAATTTGTTTAATGCTGATAATAATTGGCTTTGTTATTTTTGGCATTAGTTATTATTTATTTGAATATGCGGAGACACCAACCAATAAGGAATTTATTAATTCAGAACCTAAAAGTGCTGAGTTAAAGAAAGAATACACTTGGTTAAAACAAGTTAAAAAATTAAATTGGCAGATCAAATCTGAAGATAATTTAAAGCTTAAAGCAATTTATGTTCCTGCAGAAAGTAAAACTAATAAAACAATATTTGTTGCTCATGGATTTATGGGAAAGAAAGAAGAAATGGTCCGCTTTATTCATTTTTATCATGACAAAGGCTATAATGTTCTTGCACCAGATGCAAGAGCACATGGCCAAAGTCAAGGTGATTATATTGGTTATGGTTGGTTAGAGAGAAAAGATAATTTACAGTGGCTTGATAAAGTAATTAAATATAAAGGTACAGATTCAAAAATTACTCTATTCGGTGTTAGTATGGGTGGCGCAACGGTTATGATGTTGAGTGGAGAGAAAAAATTGCCTTCACAAGTTAAGGCAATTATTGAAGACTGTGGCTATACAAGTGTGGCTGATGAGTTAACTTATCAGTTGAAACAGATGTATAAGTTACCTAAAATCCCTATTATCCCTATTGCTAGTCTGATATCAAAAGTTAAAGCAGGTTACTCATTTTATGAAGCAAGTTCAATTAAGCAATTAAATCATAATAAGTTACCTGTGTTATTTATTCATGGTAGTGACGATAAATTTGTTCCGACTGAGATGATTTATCAAAATTATGCTGCGACAAGAGGACCTAAAGAAATTTTCATTGCACATGGTGCTAAACATGCTACGTCATTTACAAAAGATAAAGTTGAGTATGAAAAGAAAGTAACTCATTTTTTAAAACAATATTTTAACTAGGAAAAGTAAAATAACGAGGTTAATTAAATGAATTTAGAAGAAAAAGTTTTATCAGAAGAATTAATATTCAAAGGACATGTTATAGAAGTTGTTAATGAGACGGTTAAACTACCAAATGGTGAACAATCAAATAGAGAAATCGTACATCATCATGGTGCTGTAGGTATATTAGCAATAACGGATGAAGAAAAAATTGTTCTAGTTAACCAGTGGAGAGCACCTATTAGGAAGACATCATTAGAAATTCCGGCCGGTAAAATTGATGGCGATGATCATAATTTAATCGAGACTGCAACACGTGAACTGAATGAAGAAACACGCTATGAAGCTAAACATTTAGCTGAAATATATGGGTTTCATTCAGCATTAGGATTTGCGGACGAATATTTAACGCTATTCTATGCGACTGGATTAGAAAATGTAGATAACGAGTTACCTCAGGATATTGATGAATTTTTAAATGTAGTCGAATTGACGTTTAATGAGGTTCAAGCTAAAATTAAATCTGGTGAAATAACTGATGTTAAAACTATTTTAGCGGTTAATCATTGGGAAATTGAACGATTAAAAGGTGAATTACATGGATGATGAAAAAAAGTTATCGAGAAGTGAATATCAGAGATTACAAGAATTAAAGAATGATCCTGAATTTCGACAAAAAGAACGTCAACGAGTTGAAAAGGAATACCAAGATGAACATCCAACAAGAAGCTCATCTTCAGAACAACCAGAAAAAACAAATAAAAAAAGTAAATTAAACCAATTTTTGAATTGGACAATTGTATTTTTAGTTATTGCAATTGTAATTGTATTTTTAGCTTTATTCTTATTACCTTAGATATTAATAAAAAATGGAGGGTAACAACATGATTTACGGTATTTTATGTGCAATGGAGGAAGAAATTCTTTCGCTTAGAAGTCATCTAGAGAATAGAAAAGACAAAGAAATTGGCGGGATTTCATTTTATACAGGCCAAATTAATGGAAAAGAAGTTGTTTTGGTTAGATCTGGTATTGGTAAGGTACAAGCAGGGATGACAACAGCCCTTTTAATTGCAGAATTTGGAGTAACAGCCGTTATTAATTCTGGTTCAGCTGGTGGTATTGGTAATGGACTTAAAATTGGAGATGTGGTCTTAGCCACAGAAGTTGCCTATCATGATGTTGATGCAACAGCTTTTGGATATGAAATTGGTCAATTACCCCAACAACCAACTAAATACTTGGCAGATACAAATTTAAACGATGCAATTAAAAAAGCGGCTCAAGAAAATGATTTAAGTATAAAACCAGGACTAATTGTATCTGGTGATCAATTTATAGCAAGTCAAGCTCAGACAGATGTCATACTTAATCATTTTCCTGATGCTCTTTGTAGTGAAATGGAAAGTGCCGCAGTTGGTCAGGCAGCACACCAATTTGGTATTCCATTCACTATTGTTAGAGCGATGTCAGATGTTGGCGATGAAGAAGCTGGACAAACATTTGATGATTTTATTATTGAAGCTGGTCAAAAATCAGCACGAATGATTCTATCATTATTAAGCTAAATTAAAAGGAGATAAACTAAATTAATGTCAGGAATATACTTAGATAACGCAGCAACCACACCAATGGCAAATGAAGTCGTTGAAGTGATGACAGATATGATGAAGAGCACCTTCGGGAATGCCTCAAGTACACATCAATTTGGACGTTCAGCACGAATGGTGCTTGATGATAGTCGACAAATTATTGCAAATAGTATTCATGCAAAAGAATCAGAAATCATCTTTACAAGTGGTGGTACTGAGAGTGATAATATGGCTATTATGCAAACAGCTATTCAGAGAAAAACATTAGGTAAGCATTTAATCACAACAGCAGTAGAGCACCAGGCTATTTTAAAAACAATGAAATATTTAGAATCAATTGGATTTGAAGTTACTTATTTACCAGTTAATGAAGATGGTGTTATCAATATAGTCGATTTTAAAGAGGCTTTAAGAGATGATACAATTCTTGTTTCAATCATGATGGGTAACAATGAGACGGGAAGTCATATGCCAATTCATGAAGTTGGTGAGATTTTAAAGGATCATCAAGCTTGGTTCCATACGGATGCTGTTCAAGCTTATGGACTACTGGATATAGATGTTAATGAGGATCATATAGATATGTTATCAACATCAGCCCATAAATTGAATGGGCCTAAATTTTTAGGCTTTCTCTATAGAAGAGAATCTATATTTTTCCCTCCCTTTATTAAAGGTGGGGAGCAAGAAGACAAGAGACGAGCAGGGACAGAAAACATACCAGCAATTGCAGGTTTTGCTAAAGCTGTTTCTTTAATCTCAGATGATGAAAAACAAGTACGACAATTAAAGTATCAAGGCTTCAAAAAGCAAATTATAGCGGGATTAGATGATAACCATATTGATTTTGAAATTAATGGGACACTCTCAGATGATAACTTACAACATGTCTTTAATATTTGGATAAAAGGTATTCAAACTGAAGTATTACAGACCCGGTTAGATTTGGCAGGTATTGCTGTTTCTGGTGGCTCTGCATGTACTGCTGGTAATCTCGAACCTTCACATGTATTAATGGCTATGTACGGTGAAAAGAGTCCGAGAGTCACAGAATCTATTCGATTGAGTTTTGGAAAAGATAATACAGCTGAAGAGATAGATACTTTTATAGTACAATTAGTTAGAATAGTTGGTAGATTGAAAAAATAGGGGGAATTTAATAATGGCATTTGAAAAAAGTATTCAACTTTTAGGAGATACAGTAACTTATGAATTGAGTTCTGATGTAAAAAAATATACGTTAAGAGATTTAGGATTTGCAGAAACTAAAGCAGGTAATTTTCAATTGGAGAGATCTTTAGATCCTAATTCACCTTTCAATAAGGGCATTAAAGTTAAAGTTATCGTTGATAAGTCATTAACTGGATTTAAAATGTCAACGACGACTGCTAATGGACTTAAAGCAGTTAATATATTTCATGGTGAAGATAAAAAAGCTGAAACTGAACAATTTGATTATGTGATTGGTCAATTAATTGATAGGGATGTTTTGAAAAAGGTATTGTCAAAATGACAATACCTTTTTTATTATTATTAATAGTATTTTATAAGGGTATATTAACTATGAAGTATTATAAGGATGTTTTTGTATGTACGTTTTTAGATTGAAAAGGTATAATAAAGCGTATTCACTATATTCAATAGGAGATGAAATAATGGATTTATATTTGATGAAAGCAGAATCATTATATAAAATATTGATTAAAAAATTTGAAGTATCTTTTGAAGGGTCTAAGGTAGAATTCTCGTTAGATGATTTGTATAGTTTGGGATTGAAATTAAGAAGTAAGAAGTTAATTTCAGATATTGATTTTGAAAAACTTAGAATAGTTGCAATTACTCATGACATAAATAAGTTAGAAGAAATACACCAATATTTTGATGTATTTAAGAAAGATAAAAATATAACAGAATCTGCTCTGGCACAGATGTTAAAAAAATTATCATTTGAAGCAAAAGATTCTGTAATTGATGCAAGTGATTTTAGTGCTTTTAATGAATATATGCACGTAGAACGAGAAATACAACATAGGTTAGAGAAGATAATTCTTAATAAAATACAGAGAGAAAAAAGTTCTTTAACTTTTATTGTAGGAAATGTAGGAGATGGAAAATCGCATCTATTATCTTACATGAATAATCAATATTTTGATATTTTTAAAAAAAATAAAGTATATATACATAATGATGCAACGGAAAGCATTAATCCTAATTTATCATCTATTGATTCGTTAATGGATATTCTCACAAAGAATAAGAATGAAATTGAAGGTTATAAACATGTTATTATTGCTATTAATTTAGGGGTAGTTAAGAGATTACTTCATAAAATAAAGTCAGATTCGACATTAAGTGAAATTACAATTGCATTGAGTAATATAGAAAAAAATAATCAGGAAAATATAGAAGATAAAAAAGTATCAGTGATTTCATTTTTTAATAATGCAAACTTTGAAATTGATGAGACGGGTGTGAACAGCTTATATTATGATCAAATTTTTAAAAAAATATGTTTAAAAGAAGAAAATAATCCATTTTATAATGCTTACAGAAATGATTTAGAAAATGGCTATGATAAAGTTGAACATATTAATTATGAGCTGTTCTTAAATAAGAAAGTCCAAGAAGCAATTAAATATTTATTGATAAGAATTCAAGTTTCTAATGGTATAATCATCTCCACTCGAGATGTATTGAACTTTATTCACGATATTATTATACCAGCAAAGGAAATTAAAAGTAATTACACATCATATTTACCTTATTTATTATTTGAAAGCCAAAATAAGTCTGAGATATTAAAAGCTATTTATTTTCTTGATCCATCACGAAATTCAAATAAAAAAATTGATGAATTTAATGTTGAGGTATACAACTATGATGATGAGTATGTTGATAAAATTGAAGATAAAATTGAAGATAATGAAAGAGCAATTCAAAAAGTTATAGAATCTGTTGGTAAATTAGATACGGATAGACATAAAATTCGAGTTAACACATTTCTTAGAGTTCAATTTTTATTAGATTATCAAAATGAGTTATTTGATAATGAAAATTATTTTTCTTTTCTAAGTATTCTTTCAAAAAATGTAAGACAAATTAAAGAGTTGGCAAAATTGATACAAAGCAATGTATTACGGTGGAACGGTCAAACTGTAAAAGGATTCGCGTTTATAAATAATTTGAGTTTAAAAACTAGAGTTGCAGTGCCATTAAGATTAAACTATGTAGATTTTGAAATTAACAAGTTTGAAATTAATATGTGTTTTAAAGATACAAGTAATGAAGCTGAATATTTTGTTAAAATAGATTTTGAAGATTATGTGCTATTGACAAAAATTCATAATGGATATGTTATTTCTAATATTGAACGGTCAGAGGCAATGAATTTTAACAATTTTGTATTTAACATATTACTGAATACTAATAACAATGAAACTGTTATTGTTGGTAATATAAATGATGGATATCTATATAAAATAGAGAATAATGGGATTGATTATGAAGTATCAGAGGTGAAAATATAATGTCTATTGAATTAGAAAATTTAAAAAAACATTTGGAAATGGATAAAGGAAAGATAAAAAATAATCATCATAAATCAGGACAATTATTACCGTTTATGACCCGTGAGCCAGAGAGAGCAAAATTTGAAAATGGATTTGCACCAATTATAGGTAATTTAGCAAGGATTAGCATTAACAAAGGTGAGATATCAAAGGATACTAAATCCTTTGATAAGGATATAAGTGATGATTTTGATTTATCTAAAATAGGTAATAAAGATAAATTTTTAAAATTATTTTCTAATTCGGCACTTGATGAAATTTATATTCCCAAGTTGCTGGCGTATAAAAAGTCGAACGAAAAAAAAAGTTCAAGTGGAGAATTAAAGATTGCAGCATTTTTAAATTATACACTTGAGCTAGAGAAAAATAATATGTGGATTGAATTTATAAATAAAAAAGATGAGCACAATCTTTATGAAAAAATTATTATAGAAAATTTACATGAACTAACTAATAATAATATAAAAAAAGAAAAATTTGTTTCAATTGGTGACCAAAGTATATTCTTAGATTATTTTAATCATGATTTGAACAATTTTATGAAAAATACAACATTTTTTATGAAAAATATTGATACATTTTTTAGCTACTATTATTTTTTCATAATTAGTCAAATAATAATGAATATTGGAACCTTCGATGAGTTTAATAAAAAAAATATTTTTTTTGCACTTGATACGGAAAAAATATCAGGTTCAAGACCAACAAATGATAGAGGTTATGCTCAAGTTAAAGAAAACGCAACTGATTTGTTAGTTAACGTTGATTTATTAGATTATTTAAATTTATTAGTTCCTAGTGAAAAATTTTATAGTTTATTTCAGTTAACAGATATAAATTTTGAATATTCAATAGAACTTAGAAATAATTTAAGTGAATTTTTAAATGAGTTTTTGGAGGATGATATAAGCATGTCATCTGAAAATAATATAAAGGATAATATAAAACTTTTAAAATTAAAATTAACAAAAAATTTATCCGACGAAACTAAATCTAGATTTTCTAAATCTTTTGAAGCAATAGCAGTAAAATATTTTGTAAAAAGACGTGGTAGACTTGGAAATGTTTTAAACATGACTGATGATACTGTATTGGTGATTACAGCGGGTATAGTTGGTTCAGAAAAAATGCTTGTTAAAGATGTTATTACCGAAATGAGTAATAGAGGAATTTCATTAGATAATATTTCTAAAAGAAAATTAGTAGAAACATATGAAAAAATGAATATTCTTGAAAAATTAAGCGATAGCGGGGATGCACAATATGTCAAACCAATATTATAAATTTTTAATCGAACGGTTATTTAAATGGTTTAAAACCCAAAATATTAGTGCTGGTAGCAGGTATTATTTGAATTTAGATCAAAATAATGAAGTTGTTAGATTCTATAATGCATTTGAAATGAATGATATTATTTCTACTGAAGATTTTGTAATTGATCAAAAGGACGTGCAGTTCCATGGTAAAGTGGTAAATATAAATGGTGTTAACATATTATTTGTTGCAGCAACAGATAAAATGAACTCAGATTTTTTAGTAACACTTAGAAATAGGGTTAGTTTACAATCTGACATATGGAGAAATACGGCACTTTTTATCGTGTGTACTGAAATTCTTGACAGTATATCGGGTGGAGCCATGAATGTTAGTCACGGAAATGGGCCTTTTTCTGTTGATAAAATTAAACACGATTTAAAAAGTGAAATAGAAAAGTCCGGGTTATCGGACGCTAACCAAGTAGTATTAGAAGAGTTTAAAAAGAATATAATTTTGGAAGATTCAATGAACTTAACATTATTAGATTTTGCCAGTATTTTTTCAATTTTAGAAAAATCAGAGATTACTCCGGATGACTATAAAAATATGGGTTATTTTTATGATACACAAATACAAACGTATGATGCTGATAATATTAAAAAAAGATTAAGAGAAAATAAGCAAGATTTTCAAAAGATTGGTGGTTGGCAAGAATATAATACTGTTGAAGATAAAATAGTTAACTACACGCAAGCAGATTTAGAATCAATGAGTATGTTGAAAGAAAAGGATATTTGGATGGATGTCGATTTTTCAAAAATAAAAAGAGGAAAAGAAAAATTAAAAGAATTAAGAAAAGATACAATTATTTATCAATCAGATAAAATAAATAAAGTTAATCCTGATTTAATTATATATGACCGAAGTAGAGAAAATGGTGAAAATAAAAATTCTGTTAAGTACAAAAACAGATTTATTTTAATATTTAAAAATAATATTAATCATGAAAATAATCAATTGATAATAAAACTTCCTTTTGATGATTCTGTGAAGGCATCAAGAATTAATAAAAGTAAGAGCCATATAATTGATGGGAAATCTGCTGAATTTACTGCAGATGGTAATAATTTAAAAATTATTGTAAACGACTTCAATGTGATGGATATATATGGAATTAAGACCTCATATGAACATTCAAAGGCACAGAAATATACATTTCAAATAATTTATTTACCATTTTCTCAAGACATATTTAATAATATATTATCGAGTTATCGTGTAAAAATAACTAAATCTAAGATGGAGATTCAGTTAGAATACGAAAAAAATTATATAATTGGTGGTACAGATTTTATTGATGAGGTTGATTATGATCAGATTAAATATAATGTAATTCCTATTTCAGATGAAGTGGGTGTAAATATTAATTTTGAAAATATTGATTCAGATGAAAGTGAGAATGAATTTAAGCTAGTTAATGAAGGCATTGAAATACCATTTTCAATTTTAGATAATAGTCAGAAGCCGGTTCCCAGAAGTGGTTTGTTTATAGAAAAAAATAGGCGTAAGGCTAATGAAAGTTTAATTTTTGATGGGGCTAAAATAATTAATGGTACAGAAAAATATTATGTCTTTAGTGAAAATAAGAAGTTGTTGAATTATGAAGTAGATATTATTAAACAACAAATATTGTATGCAAAAATAGATGATTCAATTGTCACTAGTATTGAAGTTCAGATACCTGAACAAATAAGAATAGACTATATTCTTATTTGTAAGCTATTAAAAGAAAGAAATACTATTTTAAGTTTAAGTTATTTTGATCAAGAATTATTGAAAGCTCTTAATAAATATTGTGATGATTTTGATGAAGTAATTAATCAAATCTCCGAAGAAAGACTTACATTGGAATTAAAAGATTTATATAAAATGGGTACAGTAGAAATCGATGGGGAAATAGCTTATACACCTTTACATCCAGTATTGATTAAATATCAACTAGAGTTATTAAAAAGGACAGAATTTCAATCTATACCTGAAAATTTTATTCGAACGTTAAATCCAAGTGGATTAGTTCCATATATATCAAAAAATGGGGGACTATTAAAATCAAATTTTGATGATAGTTCGCCTAGATGGTTATTCTTTAATGAATTTAAAAAATCAAAAATATCAGCGATTTCTAGAAATATTATTACTTCTAGAATGTTAGATTTTTATAAGCATTTTCATTATCTTTTTGAAGTAAGTTCTGATTATGCATTAAATGCTTCAATGCATAATATTAACGATGATAAAACAATATTAAAGAGTACGATTGATTTTATGTTAAAACAGCTTCAAAATACTAAACAAGGGTTTAAATTAGAAAATATGCATCCTGTTAATTTATATATAAATAACGATAAAAAAATTCTTAATCCAATATATGACCAATTTAATCAAATTATAACGGCAGCTGATTTTGAAAATTTATTTTCTGAAAAATTTATGGGAGATAAAATTAATGATTATGCTAATGAAGACGTAATTAAAGTATTAAAATCGCGGATTAATATTTATCATAATTTTGTTAGACAACCATATAGTCATGTTTCATTTTATAAGATGGATGTCGAGAGTAATGCCAATAGTTTTAAATCAGATAAGCTGGAAATGAATTATACTTTAGGCGGTCTAATAAGTGGTAAAAAATATAGTCTTGATAAAAAAATGTTTATACAAGGATTCGGTGTAAATATGGATTCAAAATATTTACATCGGCCATTGATCAAATTTATGTATGATTGGAATGCATTTAGTGTAGCCAACAATGCGGAAACAAATGTTTATCAAGCAGGAATTACGAATGTAAATAACATTCCAAGTTTTGAAAGTGAAGATGGTCATTTTGATGATATATTAACGAATATTATGGAAAATAGTAATTGGGTAACGTTATTGGATCCAGATATCAGTTTGGATTATTTTTCGGAACGTAATGATTTATATATTATTCATTATACAGATCAAAGTAACACTTCAAATTATGAGTCAATAACTTTTACAAACCAAATTGAACAATATAGTTTAATTATCAATGATAAGATAGAAAGATATGACAAAACTATAATTAAAAATAAAGAAACAAGTTTAAATATTATTAAATCATTTAACATTATTAATGGAGAATGGCTTCTAAAAATTATCGGAGATAAAACGAATCACAATATAGTGAGGGAAAAGTTAAGTATTATTTCGGCGTATAAAGAATTAATGGGTATTTTAGAAACTGAGAATATTATTTGGGTGCCCATATCGCTAGAAGAGATATTAAGAGTTTCTGGAATGGTTGGCATGAGCCAAAAAGAAGGATTATTTACAGCAAAAAATCTAGGAATGACAGGAGCTACAAGTGATGATCTGTTATTCATGGGTGTTGAAGTAGGAGAAAATTTAAAAATTCATTTGTTTCCTGTCGAAGTTAAAGTTGGACAGAACCATTCGGATGTTATATCTAAGGCAACGTTGCAGGCGGTTAATACGGCAGAAACAATAAATGAGGCGCTGAGGGATGAAAATAAATTTAAATCCGAATATTACCGTAATTTTTTTATGACAATATATTTAGCTAATCTAAAAAAAATGTTTAATAACAAGTTAATAAATGCAGAACTATATAAAAAAATTCAAGATAATGATGATAAGTTATTGAATAATGATTTTATAATTTCAAATGAATTAAACGAATATTATGGCAAGGCTTTCATTGTTTCATTTGGTGATAGAAATGATAGTCGGAGAATTCTTAGAAAGGAATTAGGCGGTAAGAATATAACTGAAATTAAACTTCCTGAGGGTGACGCATACATTTATGCAAGTAAGGGATTAAATGAAATCATCTCAGAAATTAAAAGTGGAAAATTGGGATTTCCGGAAGAAAGCCTTTTAAAAAATATTTTGCATGATGATAGTTATCAAGAAACTATCGATACTGATAAAGGAAAAAATATTATTATAAACAAAGAATTAGATACAGAGTCAGCTTATGAATATTGTGAAAATAAGGATAAAAAAAATTTTGAAGATAACAACGAAATTAAATCTATAAATAGTATAAATGAAAGTCAAAGTCAATATTCGAATATAAATGAACTTTCTGATTTTGAAATAGAATATCCTGAAAATACATTTTCTGAAAAAACTAGAATTAAATTAGGCGTTAAAAAAGGTAGTGTTGATGAAGCTTATTGGGAGTATGGAAATCCAGGGCTTTCAAATAGGCACATGATTATTACGGGTAAGTCTGGGCAGGGGAAGACTTACTTTGTTCAAACATTACTGTATGAGTTGGCTAATAAAAATATTAATAGTTTGGTAGTTGATTATACTGATGGATTTTTGGAAAATCAATTGGATAAAAATTTTGTTAGCAAAATGAGACATGATAATAAAATTCAATTTCACTTAGTTAAAGCGGGGGATAAATTACCTATAAATCCATTTAATCTTCAAGAAATAGATTATGGTGGTGGAACCTTTATTACTGAAGATGTAAATGATATGGCAGACCGAGTATCTCAAATGTTAGATAACGTTTTTGAGTTAGGCACTCAGCAAAGGTATTCATTGAAAACTGCAATAAGTGATGGTTATGCAAGAAACGGTAAATCATTTACCTTTTTACATTTAAAAAATATATTAAGTGACGAAGATGAATTCAAGGATGGGTTAAAAATAGTAGGTAGACTAGATATGTTATTGAGTTCAAATCCTTTCACTTATACTAAAGATTCCAAAAACTGGGAGTCATATTTAAATAAAGATGGAACTATTCATATTTTTCAATTAAAAGGATTTCAACATGATATACAAAAAGTTATTACTGAATTTGTACTTTGGGATTTGTTTAATTATCTTCAAAGTATTGGAAATACAGAAGAAAATCCAATTCCAGTGGTACTTGATGAAATACAAAATTTAAATTTTAAAGATAACTCTCCAACTGTTAAAATTTTAAAAGAAGGAAGAAAATTCGGTTGGTCAGGAATTTTTGCAACTCAATCTATATCAGCTATTAAGGGTGATATCAGTAGTGTCTATAATGCATCTGAGCAAGTTAATTTTTTACCATTGGAAGACCAAGTTAAACTTATTGCGAACACGCTATCTTTAGATAAAGACAGTAATCAACAATATCAATATCTTTTATCTAATTTACAAAAAGGCGAAAGTATTATTAAAGGGCCTATGCTTAATGGTACCAATCAAGTGGTATCACGAATAGAATCTATTAAAATAAGTGGATTTGATGATCGTATAAACTAAGTAAAGTAAATTATGACACACTAGGGTTGTATTAGTATATATTATTGGTATAATAGTACTTACTGAAATAGTGCGACCTTCAAATCGTAGATTTTTTCAGAATCTAATTGAAATGATGGTGATAGTATGCCAGATAATAGTAAAACTCGTGTCGTTGTTGGGATGAGTGGTGGCGTCGATTCATCAGTTGTTGCTTATTTATTAAAGCAACAAGGTTATGATGTAGTTGGTGTCTTCATGAAAAACTGGGACGATACGGACGAAATGGGTGTTTGTACTGCAACAGAAGATTACAAAGATGTTGCTAAAGTAGCAAACAAAATTGGAATTCCTTATTATTCCGTTAATTTTGAAAAAGAATATTGGGATCGCGTATTCACATATTTCTTGGATGAATATAAAAAGGGTCGGACACCAAATCCAGATGTGATGTGTAATAAAGAAATTAAGTTTAAAGCATTTTTCGATTATGCTATGGAACTTGATGCTGATTACATCGCAATGGGACATTATGCACAAGTTGAGCAAGATGCTGACGGTATTATGCATATGTTACGTGGGGATGATAGTAACAAAGATCAGACTTATTTCTTGAGTCAATTATCACAAAAACAAATTCAAAAAGTTATGTTCCCAATTGGAAACATTGAAAAACCAGAAGTTAGAAGAATTGCTGAAGAAGCTGGACTTTCAACTGCTAAGAAAAAAGATTCAACAGGTATTTGTTTTATCGGCGAAAGAAACTTTACAAAGTTCCTTGGTGAATATTTACCAGCACAAACGGGTAATATGATGACTGTTGACGGTGTAAAAATGGGCGAGCATTATGGTCTTATGAATTATACAATTGGTCAACGTAAAGGTCTTGGTATTGGTGGTACGGGTGAAGGTAACGATCCTTGGTTCGTTGTAGGTAAAGATTTAGCAACAAATACATTGATTGTTGGACAAGGTTACCATAATGATTTACTTTATGCCGATTATCTTGAAGCATCAGAGTTAAGTTTTATGGCACCAATCGATCGCTTTGGCAATGATTTCCATATCACTGCTAAGTTTAGATACCGTCAAACTGATGTTGGTGTGACGGTTCATTTAAATGATGACCGTACAGAAGCTACAGTTGAATTTGATGCACCAGTACGTGCTATTACACCTGGACAGGCTGTTGTCTTTTACGATGGCGCAGAATGCTTAGGTAGTGGTATCATTGACGCTGCATTTAAAAAGTCAACTGAGGGATCAAAACAATTACAATATGTTTAAATTGAATTTATAATAGTTAAGGCACAAACAAATATTTTGTTTGTGCCTTTTTATATTTGTGGCATAATATAATAGAGATGAAAAAACGAAGGGGTCTTATTGACTGATGACTAATATATATTTTATTCGACATGGCAAAACAGAATGGAATCTTGAGGGACGATACCAAGGTGCGAATGGAGATTCACCCTTACTTGAACAAAGTTACATAGAAATACAACAATTAATCAAAGCACTTAAATCAATAAAATTTGATGCTATTTATTCAAGTCCTATTAAGCGTGCAAAGGACACAGCAAATTTAATTAATACAGGCCTAAACCAAAATTTGGATGTTATTTTGAATGATAACTTAGAAGAATTTCATTTAGGGAAAATGGAAGGCATGAAGTTTACAGATGTGGCTGTTCAGTATCCTGAGGAACTCGATGCCTTCCGTAATCATCCCGATAAATATGATCCTAAAAATATTAATGGCGAAACATTTCAAGCTTTATTAAAGCGGATGGTTCCAACAATTAAAAAAATTGTTGACCAAAATAAAATAGATGCAAATATTATCATTGTTAGTCATGGTGCGGCGCTTGGTGCCTTGATTCACGATTTATTAGGAGTACCGCTGAAAGACTTCCGTAAACAAGGTGGCTTATCGAATACTAGTACGACTATTTTGGAAACACAAAATGGAACCGAATTTAAATTAGTTAAATGGAATGATACTAGTTATTTGGATAGAATACGCGATGAAAGTGATGTCGTTTAAGGAGTAATAATGGGTAAGAGAGAAGAAAAAGAAGCAGAATCAAAACATATTATTCATCAATTAGTTGAAAAGGTTGAAAAAGAACCTAATAATCAAACGGCTTATTATGAATTAGGTAGTTATTTAACAAAAGTAAAAGACTACCCTCAGGCGGAAGAACTGTATAAAAAAGCTATTGGATATTTTGATGAGAAAAATGAACAAGTTGATTTATTACAATATGGTCTTGGTAACGTGTTTTACGAGGCAGAACTGTATTCTGAAGCAATTCAATCATTTCAAAAAGTAACTAATCAAAAGTTGAAAGAAACAGCTTTTTTAATGTTAGCACAATCATATATGGCTCAAGAGCTGTATCAACAAGCATTAGTATTTGCGATTACGGCTCAAGAAATAAATCCTAAAAATATGGACGCCAACGAATTAATTGGCGATATTTTCTTAGCATTGGGTCAGTTTGAAAATGCTGGTAAATATTATGACTTAGTTCTTAAAATAGATGAAAATAATGCAAAGGCTAATTTTCAACGAGGCTTAGCTAATATGGTTTTAGGAATTGAATTCAATACTTATTTTGATCGTTCAAAAATAGCCAATCAGGCCTATTTTGAGGCACAAAAACAAAGATTAAGTGAAATAGAATCGTTTATAAAATTACGTGATAAATAAAGAGGATGTGAAATAATGGTTGTTCAGAAACTAAATTTATTTAATGATGATCCTCAAAGTGATGAAACACAAGCTTACTTGGTTGGTAAGGTTGCAACCATATTTTTTCAAAGCCAAGATAGTTTTTATAAAGTGATTCTAATTCACAGTATTGAAAGTAATTTGGAATGGCCTGAAGATGAGGTTGTTGTTACTGGTAATTTTGCTGACATTAAAGAGGAATCTACGTACCGCTTCTATGGTCAACAAGTTGAGCATCCCAAATATGGGAAACAATTTCAAACGAGTAATTATCAAAATGAAACACCTACTTCAAAAATGGGGCTTATTACCTATCTATCTGGCTCAGAATTTAAAGGGATTGGGAAAAAGACTGCGGAATCAATTGTTGAAAAGTTAGGAACGAAAACAATTGATAAAATATTAGCAGATGATACTGTACTTGATTCATTAGAATTATCAAACAAGCAGAAAACAACAATATTAGAGACTGTTCGAGTAAATAATGGGATGGAACAAATTATTATTGGATTAAATGGTTTTGGATTTGGTAGTCAATTAGCCGCAACTATTTATCAAACTTATAAAGAAAAAACCCTTGAAATTATTCAAGAAAATCCATATCAACTAGTAAATGATATTGAAAATATTGGCTTTAAAAAGGCAGATCAAATTGCTGGAGAATTAGGATTTGCAGCTGATTCTTCAGGTCGAATACAAGCAGGTATTTTGCAAAGTATCAATGATTTATGTCAACAAGATGGCGATACCTATGCGACTGCAGAGCCGTTGTTGGAAGCATCTTTACGATTATTAGAGAGTAGTCGAAGAGTCAGAATAAACCCTGAGGCAATCTCAAAAGAACTCATTAATTTAGCTAAATCAGGACTCGTTGTCGGTGATGAACAGCGTATTTATTTAAAAAATCTGTATCATGCAGAATACCAAATTGCTGAACATTTAAAAAGATTACTTTCATCGGGGCAAGAAAAAGGTAAGTTAGCAGAAAAAGATATTGATAAAGCAATTCGTAAGATTGAAAAAAAACTTGATATGAATTATGGTGAGTCACAGATTAATGCCATTAGGGCGGCTATGAATTCACAGATATTTTTATTAACAGGTGGCCCAGGAACGGGTAAAACAACCGTTATTAATGGTATCGTGGAGTTATTTGCGGAATTAAATGACTTTTCGCTCGATCTTAGTAGTTATGGAGAAGGACAAACATTTCCTATTCTTTTAGCTGCACCTACTGGGCGAGCAGCAAAAAGAATGACTGAAACGACTGGATTACCTGCCAGTACAATCCATAGACTCTTAGGACTAACTGGAAGAGAATCGAATAATGATGTTGAAACGAAAGATTTAGAAGGTGGCTTATTAATTATCGATGAAATGTCGATGGTTGATACGTATTTATTGAATACATTAATGAATGCAATACCTACAGATATGAAAGTCATTTTTGTAGGTGATAAAGATCAATTGCCTTCTGTTGGTCCTGGGCAAACATTTTATGATTTATTGAAAAGTGACTATCTTGAGCGAAAAGAATTAACGGATATCTATCGTCAAGGTGATGGGTCATCAATAATTTCACTCGCACATTCAATAAAAAAAGGTGAATTACCTGCTGATTTTACACAGAATCAAAAGGATCGTTCATTTTTCGCGAGTCGTGAATTTCAAGTTGAATCAATTATTAAACAGGTTGTTGAACGAGCTAAGAATAAAGGGTTCACTTCAAGTGATATTCAAGTTCTGGCACCAATGTATCGAGGTGCGGCGGGAATTAATCGTTTAAATGAAATGTTACAAAATATTATGAATCCACTTGAAAATAGTAGACAAAAAGAAGTACTTTTTAGAGATCAAAAATTTAGAATTGGTGACAAGGTGTTACATCTTGTTAATAGTCCTGAAAATAATGTTTTTAATGGAGATATAGGTAAGATTGTAGGAATTACATTGGCCAAAGATAGCGAAGATAAGGTAGACGAACTAGTTATTGCTTTTGATCAAACAGAAGTGACTTACAGGCGAAATGAATGGCAAAAAATAACTTTGGCATATTGCACATCTATTCATAAGTCTCAAGGTAGTGAGTTTAAAATGGTTATTTTGCCAATGGTTTCGCAGTATAAGCGAATGCTTAAACGTAATTTACTGTATACCGCAATTACCCGTGCTAGCCAGTTATTGATTTTGCTTGGCGAAGAAAAATCATTTGAAGAATGTGTTGAGAATGAATCAGCCAATAGAAAAACAACGTTATTATTACGAATTGAACAGATTTTTGATGGTGATATTAAAAAAGTTGATGATTCGATTAAAGAGAGCCAACTAGCTAAAAAATCTATTAAAATAGCTCCGCCTGTTCCAACTTTAATTGAAAAATTTATTTTAACTAACGACAATATTATGGATGGTTCAATTGATCCAATGATTGGAATGGAGAATAGCCGACCATAGAAAAAGCCTATATATCTCAATTAAATGAGATATATAGGCTTTTTAGTTAATCCAAAATGGGTATGATAAGACGCTATACTCAATTTCAAAGAAACGGGTTCCTAGGTCTTCACCATCCATTTGACCGTACTCTAAAGAGTCAACGGAAAGTTTAATTTTATCTGATGTAAAATGGTGAACACCTTTTTGGTTAATATGTTTACCAGATTTCAGTAAAATGGCTAGATAGATTAATTTTAGTGCACTAGGTTTTTCAATGATAATTAAGTCTAAATTATTTTTTGTCGGATCTGCCATTGGTAAAATTGGAACACCGCCACCAAAGTAGGGATGATTTGATGTTGTTACAAGAAAGGCATTTTGATAAAATTCTTGATGGCCATTCACCCGGACAGTTATGGGAAATGCAGCTTGTCTTGATAAAGTTCCTAATAGGGCGCTTAAGTAAGTAAGCGATCCTAGATGAAGTTTATTCAATAGTTTCTTTGAACTTGATTGATTTGCGATACTTACTATTTGCGCATCGAAACCTACGCCAACATTATTTATAAAGTATTTTTTTTCATGCCGTGATAATTCGTGCATGACACCTAAGTTTAATAGTTTAGGTGAAGTTGTGTTTAATACTTGTTCAAGAGCTACAAGTGGAGATTTGGGGATACCGACACCTCGAGCAAAATCATTTCCTGATCCTGCAGGAATATAGGCAATTGGGATATCAAATGTGTTCGCATTTTTAACACCATTGATACATTCATTTAAAGTACCGTCGCCGCCAATAACTAGTATAATTTGATTATTGTCTGTTTCGATGGGGTGATAATGTCTGGCGTAATTTTCCGTTAGAAGGGAAGCATGACCAATATAGTCTGTCAGATGGGCCTTAAAATAGACATTTTGAGAAATTAATTTTTTTTCAATAGATTGCCAAATTTGTTTAGCACGACCACTTCCAGCAGACTCATTAACGATAATGAAATATTGATTCATGAACTTCCCTCCTTAATTAATACTAATAATTATAACTAAAATTTAAAAGGATTTAAAGATAAATTTTGATTATATAAAAATAGCTCAATATTCTAATTAGAATATTGAGCTATTTTTGTTAAACGATAACTAACATTGGTAAAATCATTGGTTTACGTTCAGTTTGTTCATATAAGAATTTTTGTAAGTCATCAACGATTGCATCATTAATCATGGCTTCTGTAATTTTATCATTTTTTAATAAGCGACTCATGACACGGAATAAGCGACGACGACCTTGATTAATTAATTCTCCTGATTCGCGCATATAGACAAATCCACGAGATAATAAATCTGGTCCTGCTTGAATTTCATGTTTTTTCATGTCAATCGTTGCAACGACAACAACAAGGCCTTCTTCAGAAAGGACTTGTCGATCATTTAGGACAGCGCTACCGATATCACCAATTCCTGAACCATCGACATAAATATCATCAGCTTCAAAATGACCAGCAATTCGAGCAGAATCACTAGTTAGAGCTAAGACATCACCATTTTCCATAATAAAGCTATTCTCTCTTGGAACGCCAATTTGTTCAGCTAATCCAGTATGAATTTTAAGCATTCTATATTCACCATGGACAGGGACGAAATACTTAGGTTTCATCAAACTGAGCATTAATTTTTGTTCTTCTTGGCCACCATGACCAGAAGTATGAATATTATTTACTTTACCATGGACAACAGTTGCTCCAGCTTCTGAAAGTTCATTAATAACGTGGTTTACACTGATTGTGTTACCAGGAATTGGAGAACTTGAGAAAACAACAGTATCACCAGGTTGAATAGAAACCTGACGATGAGTCCCATTAGCGATACGGCTAAGAGCTGCCATTGGTTCACCTTGTGATCCCGTACATAAAATTAAAATTTCATTTGCGGGTAATGAATTAATATCACGTGCATCAATTAAGGCATCATCTGGAATATTTAAGTATCCTAATTCACGTCCGTTAACAATTGCTGCCTCCATACTACGTCCAAAGACAGCGATTTTACGGCCTTTGGCAACAGCAGCTTCAGCAGCTTGTTGTACTCGGGAAATATTTGAAGCAAAAGTAGCAAAGATAATGCGGCCTTCACCTTTTTCAAAAATTCGTCGAATTGATTTACCAACGAATCTTTCTGATTTTGTAAAATTAGGAATTTCTGCATTTGTACTATCAGATAGTAGACAAAGTACACCATCAGCACCAAGTTGAGCCATTCTTTGAAGGTTGGGCGGCTGATTAGTAACAGGTGTTAGATCAAATTTGTAGTCCCCAGTGACTACAATGTTACCAGATGGCGTTTTGATTGCGACACCTAAAGTATCAGGAATTGAATGAGTTGTTCTAAAGAACGACACACTCGTTTTTCTGAATTTAAGAACAGTATCTTCTTCAATTTCATGCATTTCTGTTGTGGCAAGTAACCCGTGTTCTTCTAATTTTCCTTTGATTAATGCTGAAGCCAATGGTCCAGCATAAATTGGGACATTAATTTGTTTTAATAAATAGGGAATACCACCAATATGATCTTCATGACCATGGGTGATAACTAATGCTTTAATTTTTTGTTGATTGGCAACTAAGTATTGAAAATCAGGAATAACGTAATCAATTCCTAATAACTCATCTTCCGGAAACTTGATTCCTGCATCGACGACGATAATTTCATCTTGAAACTGGATGCCGTACATATTTTTACCAATTTCACCTAATCCGCCGACTGCAAAAACACCAGTCTCGTTATTTTTAACATTTATCTTTTTCATTCAGAAAACTCCGTCATTTTAAATGTAGGGTTTTCCTTTTCATATGCTAAAGCTTTATCTGATAATGTTTCAATGAATTCAATGTTATGTGTTGTTTGGTGACCAACAATACTTTGAGCTTCAATTTCAGAACTTGCTTCAAGGAAAAGTGATTTTGTTTCTTCTCTTTGTGGATTTCTATCTTGTGTTTCTTGATAATAAACTTTAAAAATCATTTGTAAAACTCCTTTAAATTAAATTGATATCATTTTGGTTAAAATGATTTGAAATGGAAATTAGAAACCGAACTGGGGGTTGTCTGCACAACATATAATTTATATTTTATCATATATTATTATTTAAGTATAGAATAGACCGATTTGAATAGACTTATAAAGGATAAAATTTAACAGACATGTTATAATTATGAAAAGTTATCGTATAAGGAAGAGTGGTGTTTTATAAATGTGGTTGGTAGTTAAAATAGTGACTGTAGTGGTTTTAATGATCATCATAATTTTAAATTATAACCGTCTGAAAAGAAATAGACAGATTACTATTCTTAAAAATAAAAGCAAACTTATTACAGATAATGCGGTTGAATTTGCTTTAAATAGACTACATGGTAATGAATATGGTATTAATTCTGAAATACTAAGGGTTACAGAAATTGTTTCAAAGGTTTGGGGTAAGAGGGTCATGGTATTTGAGTATCAATTTCAGATGAAGTCTCCTTCAGAAGAGAATATCGGGAAAATAAGAAACATTTTTTTCAATTTATTTGAAGAATTTGAAATGATGAACCTGGTTAAAAAAAGTGTCGAAGCAAAATCGGCATTTGAAGTAACAGATCTTTGGTATTTAGACGGTATTTTACATTTAGAGGTAGCACATTTGGTTAATGTTGAGACAATTATGTATACTAAAGATTTAAAAAAGGTATAGTTCAAACAGTATGTTTAAAGTGAAATAAAAAGAGTTTCTTCAATAAATTAATTATTGGAGAAACTCTTTAGTTATTTATTCAAGCATAATAGCATCGTTCGGTATAGCAAATGGTTTGTCAGTATTAATATGATCAAAGAATAATATACCATTTAAATGATCAATTTCATGTTGGACTACAATTGCTTCATAATTTTTCAAGCGGATTTTATGTTGTGTACCTTCGATATCAAAGTAACGAAGTGTAATCCGATCAGCTCTTGGCACATATCCAGGGACATCTCTATCAACTGATAAGCAACCTTCACCTTCTGAAAGTGCAGCAACTTGAACTGACTGACTTAAAATAGTAGGATTAATTAACACTTGTTTAAGTGTGGGCTCTTCACCTTCTGGGCCAGGGATTAAGACAGCAGTCATTCGTTTAGAAATTGCTAATTGCGGAGCTGCTAAGCCAACACCTGCGCGTAGATGATATTTTTCAGCTATTTCTTCATTTTGACTATTCTCTAAAAATTCCATTAAATCATGTGCGAGTTGTTTATCATCATCTGAAAGCGGAAAAGTCATTTCGCTTGAACGATTTCGTAAAATTGGATTACCTTCACGAATGATATTTTTCATTGTTATTTTAATCAAAATAGTACCTCCAAATTAATATTCTACGGTACATTGTAGCATAAAATAATCATATCTGTAGGCCATTTGAAAATTAATAGTTATGTTTCATTTCTTTTAGTTTTTAATGGATTGCTGTAAAATGAAACATAGTAATTACTTTCAAGTATATTGAAAGTATTAGTTGAAAATTAATTCAATAATTAAATAAAGTAAAAATAAAGGGAGTTTAACACACTAAATTATGAATAATAAAATTGATTACCCATTAGAAGCACATTGGACTACTGAAGAAATTATCTCTGTCAGTGAATTCTATAAAGCAATAGAATTAGCAAATTCTACAGGTATTGATCGAGAAGAATTGCTTTATAATTATCGTGAGTTTAAAAAAATTGTTCCTTCCAAAATGGAGGAAAAACAAATAGGCAGATCGTACGAAGATGAATCAGGTTTTAGTATTTATCGTACAATGAAATTTGCAAGAGAGAGTACAAGGGACGTTATTAAAATTAACCAATAGGGAGGTTATGATTTGAATATTGATGAGGTTAATTATCAGGTTAAAAGTTGGCTGACAGAGGCACGTGAAAATATTATTCATGCATTTGGAAATCCATTGTCTGTTGAAACAAAAAGTAGTCGAGTTGATCTTGTAACTAATATGGATAAACAGACTGAAAAATTTTTAGTAAACAAAATTCGTACCTTTGATCCGAAAGCCAAAATTTTAGGTGAAGAAGGTTTTGGGGATGATGTAACAAATTTAGATGGTACTGTTTGGATTGTTGATCCAATTGATGGCACAATGAATTTTGTCAAACAGAAAGATCATTTCGCGATTATGATTGGTATTTATGAAAACGGTATTGGAAAATTGGGATTCATTATGGATGTAATGAATAATGTTTTATATTCTGGTGGGCCAGATAGGGGCGTCTTTGCCAACGATAAAAAACTTGAAAAGCCTGAAAATATAGCACTTAAGGATGGCTTGCTAGGTTGTAGCTCACCTATGTTAATGATGGACTATAAGCATTTACAATCAATTGTTCAACATAGTTCAGGTGCTAGGGTTTATGGAAGTGCCGGTATTGAGTTTGTTCACATATTACGTGGACAAGAAATTGGTTATGTTTCTCACTTAAAACCATGGGATTTTGCAGCCGGTAAAATATTGGCGGAAACTCTTGGTATCACCGTGAAAACAATTGACGGGTTAGAGCTCGATATGTTACAATCAGCAGATGTATTAATAGCAACGGAAAACGCACAAGAGGACATTTTAAAACTACTAAATAGTTTTTAGTAGAATCGCGTTGTGGCTGTGACTAACAAGTCGCAGTTTTTTTATGCGATTTATTTATGAAAAAGTATGAAAACTTTTAGTAAGTGTGTTAATTGTCTGCTATAATAGTGAACTGTAGTTATTATTCGTAAAAATATTAAGGCTCCAACGAAAGGAAGAACAAACTTGAAAACAAGAGATGACATTCGTAACATTGCGATTATCGCCCATGTCGATCACGGTAAGACGACATTAGTTAATGAATTATTAAAACAATCAGATACATTGGATGGCCATTCAGAAATTAGTGACCGTGCCATGGATACAAATGATATTGAAAAAGAACGTGGTATTACAATTTTATCAAAAAATACTGCTGTTAGAGTTGGCGACAAACAAATTAACATTTTAGATACACCTGGACATGCCGATTTCGGTGGTGAAGTAGAACGTATCATGAAAATGGTTGATGGTGTTTTACTTGTCGTTGATGCTTTTGAAGGAACAATGCCTCAAACACGTTTTGTTTTGAAAAAAGCTTTAGAACAACAATTAGTACCAATCGTTGTTATTAACAAAATTGATCGTATGGGTGCTCGTCCACAAGAAGTTGTTGATGAAGTTCTTGATTTGTTTATTGAATTAGGTGCTGATGAAGCACAACTTGATTTCCCTGTTATTTATGCTAGTGCATACAATGGTACATCAAGTATGGATCCAGATATCGAAACTCAAAAACATTCTATGGATGACGTTTTTGAAACAATTATAAATACAATTCCTGCACCAGTTGATAACAGTGACGAACCATTACAATTCCAAGTTTCAATGTTGGATTATAATGAATATGTTGGTCGTGTTGGTATTGGTCGTGTGTTCCGTGGAAAAATTGCTGTTGGTGATCAAGTTTCTGTTATTAAACTTGACGGCTCAGTTCAAAACTTCCGTGTTTCAAAACTTTTTGGTTTCTTCGGTTTAGATCGTGTTGAAATTAATGAAGCTAAAGCCGGTGATTTAATTGCAGTTTCAGGGATGGATGACATCTTCGTTGGTGAAACTGTAACACCAAGTGATCATCAAGAAGCATTACCATTAATGCGTATTGATCCACCTACACTACAAATGACATTCAGAACGAATGATTCACCATTTGTTGGACAAGATGGTAAAAACATTACTGCTCGAAAGATGGAAGATCGTCTTAAATTACAATTGCATACTGATGTTTCATTGAAAATTGAAGATACAGATTCTCCAGATGCTTGGGTTGTTTCAGGTCGTGGAGAATTACATTTATCAATCTTAATTGAAACTTTACGTCGCGAAGACTATGAAATTCAAGTTTCACGTCCAGAAGTTATCTACCGTGAATTCGAAGGCAAGATGCAAGAACCATTTGAAAGCGTCCAAATCGATACACCTGATGAATATTCTGGTGGTGTTATTGATACAATGGCTCAACGTAAGGGTGAAATGATTAACATGGAGACCGGTAATAACGGCCAAACTCGTTTAACTTTCTCAGCTCCTACTCGTGGTTTAATTGGATATGATTCACAATTCCTTTCAATGACTCGTGGATACGGTATCTTAAATCATACTTTCTCTGAATACAAACCAGTTATCCGTAACTGGGAACCTGGTCGTCGTAATGGCGCATTAGTTTCTATTAATTCAGGAAAAGCTACAACATATTCAATTATGAGTATTGAAGAACGTGGAACAATTTATGTAACACCTACTACTGATATTTATGAAGGAATGGTTGTTGGACAAAGTAGCCGTGAACGTGATATTTCTGTAAATATTACTAAAGGAAAAGCTATGAGTAATGTTCGTTCTTCTAATAAAGATCAAACAGCCTCAATCAAGAAACCAACTATTCTTACTCTTGAAGAATCATTGGAATTCTTGAACACGGATGAATTATTAGAAATCACACCAAATAATTTACGCTTACGTAAACGTATCTTAGATACAAATATGCGTGAAAAAGCTCAAAAACAACATAAAACAGATTCAAAAAAAGGTTAATTTAAAAAGAGTTGAAAATGATTAAGTTCATTTTCAACTCTTTTTTTTAATCATGATAAATAGTAATATGGTATACTATTAGGAGTCACGAGAGAATAAAATCGATGAAAAACAACATTTCTAAAGAAAATGTGATGGTCACTTTGCAAGAAAATGTAGATAAAATAAATAAATTTATCTGGAAACAGCGAAATACATTTTACTAGCTTGGTTATGTTACATTTTAAGAAGTAGTTGATACTTAATTGTTCGTTTTTCTCGTGAAGTAGATTTTGTGTTGGAGTGTGCTCTGTTTGAAGAAAAAACTGAAAAGAAGCAGATAAAGAATCTTGAAGTAACTTCGAATAGACACTTTAGTACTAAATTTGAAAAAATGAAGAAATAAGTTGGATTAAAAATGCAAATTTTAAAAAGAATAACACAAAAATTACAATATCTTGATTATTTTATTTTTATACCGTATATCATATTATCCGGAATTGGTGTGGTCATGGTTTATTCTGCTAGTTCATATAAGGTTCAAATGGCGGGTGGCGATCCAACGACATATTTAAAAAAACAATTGCTTTTTGCCATTTTAGGATTGCTAGTTGCTTTCCTTATATATTCAATGAAGGTTAATTTTTTTAAAAGTTCTGGATTTATAATATTATTTGGTGCAGTGTCCATTCTGCTACTTTTATACGTAGTACTTAGCGGTAAAACAGTTAATGGTGCAGCAGGATGGATTAACTTTGGCTCTTTTAACATTCAGCCCGCAGAAATCAGCAAGATTTTTTTAGTCTTGTTTATGGCGCAACAAGTTGCATTCCGTGAAAATAAAGAATTAAGTTATGAGGGTAGAAATAAACGTCGTTTTATCTATGCGATTGCAGTAGCCTTACCACTCATTTTAATTTTGGTTGAACCAGATGTGGGTGGGTTTATTATTAATTTTAGTGCAGTATTAATCATTATTTTGGCTAGTGGGTATTCAATTGGAATAACTTCTTTAATTTCTGTTGGTGGCATGGGTACTTTAATGATATTATTATCAAAATTAAAATCTGTTTCTCCAGATTCTGGTGGTCCATTAGCATATATGGCTAAAAGATTTAGTGGATTCAATGATCCGTTTAAATATCAGCAATCAACTGGACAACAGCTGGTAAATTCATATTATGCATTAAGTAATGGTGGTATTTTTGGTGCAGGACTAGGAAATAGCATCCAAAAACGAGGCTATCTACCAGAACCGTATACTGATTTTATATTAGCAATTACAGGTGAAGAACTTGGATTATTGATGGTATTTTTTATTTTAATATTACTTTTCAGTATGATTGGACGAATTATCTTTATTGGTTCTAAAAGTAAAGAAACTTTCCATTCACTTTGTTGTTATGGAATTGCGACGTTTATGACAGTGCAGACTGTATTTAATGTTGGTGGTATATCAGGTGTTTTACCAATAACAGGTGTAACATTTCCATTTCTTAGTTATGGCGGATCAAGTATGCTTATCTTGAGTTTCTGTGTAGGCTTAGTTTTAAATATATCAGCTTTAAGAAAAAAGGAATTACTAAATAATAAATAAAAAGGGGGTCATAATCAAATGCTTGACGAAGAAAATGGGACTAAGTTAGTTATACAAAAAAGACAAGGTGTCATTGTGTTTTTATACCATATGAAGCAAATTAAGCAGTTGAAACGATTCGGTATTATTCAATATATTTCAAAAAAAATGAAATATGTTGTCATTTATATGAATCAAGAAGACCTACCCGAGACGATTAAGAAAATTCAAAATTTAAAATTTGTTAAAAAGACAGAAGTATCGCATCGCCCTGATATTGATATGGACTTTGGGTCTCGAATGGGTGAAAAAGCATTTAAATTAACAGATGAAGATCAAGAAAAATTTAAAAATAAAAGTGAGTAAAGTATATGAGAATAATTTCAGGTGAATATGGCGGAAGAAAATTAAAAGCAGTTCCGGGTATGGCAACAAGACCTACAACGGATAAAGTTAAGGAATCAGTGTTTAATATTATTGGTCCTTATTTTGATGGCGGTAAATCGTTAGATTTATTTGCAGGTAGCGGAGGGTTAAGTATCGAAGCTGTTTCTAGAGGAATCTCGCATGCTTTTCTAATTGATAGACAGTATCAAGCAATTAAAACAATTAATGATAATATTGCTATCACAAAGGAAGAAGATAAGTTTACGGTCTATAAGCAAGATGCCGATAAAGCAATTGGACTATTAAAAGGTAAAGAAACATTTGATCTTGTTTTTTTAGACCCACCTTATAAGACCCAAGAAATAATTGATACGATAAAAAAAATAGATAGCAGCGAGTTGTTAAATAATCAAGCTTTAATTATTTGTGAAACAGATCAATATGCTAACTTACCTGATGATATTTCTGGATTCAGGCTATTTAGGAGACAAAATTATGGAATTACACAGGTAACGATTTATCAAAAGGAGAACTAAAATGAATGCAGTTTTTCCGGGAAGTTTCGATCCATTAACTAATGGACACTTAGATATTATTGTTCGATCAAGCCAAATTTTTGATAAAGTTATTGTCGCAGTTATGACTAATACTAAAAAGAAGTCATTGTTTACAGCTGATGAAAAGGTAGATTTGATTAGTGAAGCTACCTTTTCATTAGCAAATGTAGAAGTAGTTAGTGTTGAATCAGATTTAACGATTAACTTAATGCACCAATTAGATGCTAAAATAATTATTCGTAGTGTTAGAAATAATAGGGATTTTGAATATGAAAAAGATATTGCATTGATGAACAAAGAGTTAGATGAAACAGTGGAAACTGTATTGATGCTTGCTAATCCTAAATACGCACATATTTCCTCAAGTTTAATGAAAGAAATATTTAAATTTGATGGAGATATTTCAAATATGGTACCTAATCATATAAAAGTAGCTATGATTAAAAAATGTCATGAAGTAATTAGTAAGGAAGATTAACTTAAATAAAATGAATCATCATTAAAATACGTGATAATGATTTAAGGAAAAAAACGAATTTCATTTTAAATGAAATTCGTTTTTTTGCGTATTTAAATATAAGAGGGAGGTGGATAAGATGGATCAAATAAAAAAAATTTGAATTGAATATCGAAAAATTATCATTATTTGTGTGGTATCTGTAATAGCATTGACCATTTTTTCAATAGTTACACAACATAAAAGTAGCAAAACAGATGATATGTTAGTTAATAGTATTACTAGTACGTCGTCTAGCTCGGAAAAAAATATATCAAGCCATTTAGAAACCTCAAATGGTGGGAAAATCGTTGTGGATATCAAAGGAAATATAAAAAAACCAGGTATATACACAATGAAAACAGGAATGAGAATTAGTCAGGTAATCGATTTAGCTGAGGGATTTTTATCTAACGCTGATCAGAAACAGATTAATTTAGCTCAAAAAGTAACAGATGAGATGGTTATATATGTTCCGGCAAAAGGGGAAGTAAAAGAAAATAAAGTAGCAGCTACTACTGCCCAAGGATCTTCTGTTATGGATGCAGGGTCTACTACAGGAACTCAGGATAAATCGAATGATGAATCAACGGTTAATTTAAACACCGCAACGAAAGAACAACTGCAAGGGTTGACTGGAATTGGACCAAAAAAAGCAGAACAAATTTTACAATATAGAGAAGAACATCAATCGTTTAAAACTACGGATGAATTAAAAGAAGTTGGCGGCATCGGTGATAAAACATATGAAAGTCTAAAGGACTCATTAGCGGTCTAACTTTTTTTAAAGATTTATTTTTGATATACTATAAAAAAATGAAAGAAGGAAATACCTAAATGCCTGATAATAGAATTCCTTGGGATCAATATTTTATGACGCAAGCTGCATTACTATCATTAAGAAGTACATGTGAAAGATTATCTGTTGGTGCGATACTTGTTAGAGATAAACGGATTATTGCAGGCGGATATAACGGCGCTGTTTCAGGGGATGTACATTGTATAGATGAAGGTTGCTACCTTGTAGACGGACATTGTGTACGAACGATTCATGCAGAAATGAATGCAGTTTTACAGTGTGCAAAGTTTGGCTCAGCGACAGATAATTCAGAAATTTATGTGACAGATTTTCCTTGTTTACAGTGTACAAAAATGCTACTTCAATCCGGCGTGAAAAAAATATATTATTTACGTAATTATCATAATGATGATTATGCCATATCACTATTAGAAAGAAATAATGTTATTTTTGAGCAAGTAAAAGTTGATAAAAATTATATTGAAGAAATTGTTCTGAATAAAATATTTTCAGAATAAAATCAGTTGAAGCAGTTGATCTATTTTTTGCGACGTTAGTTATTGGAATAACAAGTTTATATGTTGTAAATTACAATCCTATTTGGATTATTTTCGCTATCGTTATTTTTATACGAATTATTACGTTAAAACGTTCGATAACTTTTTATATTTGTTGTGTCTGTATTTTAATTTTTGGTATTTATTTTTACAGTAATGCGAAGGAAAGCCAGAAGCAAGTTGTAGTTGAAAAAGAGGTACAAAATGTTAATGTGAAAATTTACCCTGATGATTATTCAATCAATGGTGATTTGGTTAGTTTTGATGGACAAATAATTTCTAATTCACAAAAAATTCGAGGATTTTATAACTGTAAGTCACAAAATGAACTCAATAAGATTAAACATAATAAACACACTAAAATTATAAACGTTGATGCTAAGCTACAAAAAATTAAATCAGCGACAAATGAAAACGAGTTTGATTATCAAAGTTTTATGCGAACTAAATCAATTTACAATAGTATGACTATTATAAAAGTTAATAATAGTGAAAAAAATGTCATGAATTTATCGCTTGAATCCGTGATAAGTAAGTTACATGAATTACGAGCAGAATTAAAAAGTTATTTTAATTCTTTATCCAATCCGTTAGATAAATTTTTGAATGCTTTGGTAATTGGTGATAAGACTCAGGAATTCAATCAGGATTTAGCCTCTATAAGACAATTAGGATTAATTCATTTATTCTGTTTATCGGGTTTACATGTATATTATTTTGTGATGTTAATAAGAACGTTAGGAAATAGACTATTAATCCCACGTGAGACAGTAGCCAAAGGATTACTTTTTTTACTTCCATGCTATTTAGTTATTGCAGGGGAATCTAGTAGTTTACGACGTGCAATTTTTATGTGTATGGTTCAACTTATTTGTGAACTAATTGATAAACCTGTCCAAGGGATTACGGTTTGGTGTTTCGCTTTGTTAATAGGATTGGTGATTGAACCACAAGTACTGTTCACATTTGGCGGTCAGTTGAGCTATCTAATGTCATTACTACTAATCTTTATGGAGAATAAAGGTACTTTTGAATCAGGTATTTGGCTAAACTTATTTAGTTTGCCATTTATTTTTTTCAACGTTTATCAGTGGAATGTTCTATCAATTGTACTTAGTATTTTTATTATTCCTATTTTTGAATTCTTAATCCTACCAATTGTAATTTTTGGAGGAATGGTTGGGATTCATTTTAAGGTTGTTATGGATGGGATAAATACTGTATTAAAAACGTTTATTTATTTTTTTGATGAACTAGCACGTTTACCATTAACGATAACGTTTGGTAAACCCAGTTTAAATATGTGCATGCTATTTTTCATGTGCACCTTAACATGTTTTTTACATCCTTCGTGTATTAAAAGATGGGCAATATTAGTTAGTTTCTATGTTATGGTATTTCTATGGATCCATTTTCCAATTCGGCAAGAAGTCGTTTTTTTTGACATTGGTCAAGGGGATTCAACATTGATAAGAAAGCCGTTTAATAGGCAAATTACATTAGTAGATACAGGCGGTAAAGTTCATTTTAAGATGGATAGCTGGCGAACTAGAAAGGAGTATCAAACTTCTGGTGAAAAAATTATTACTAATTATTTATTAAGCAAAGGAATCAGTCATATAGACTATTTATATTTGACGCATCAAGATGCAGATCATATAGGTAATTTTCCGTCTATATTAACCAAAATAGACGTCGATAGAATGATTGTTCCATCTGGAATGGAACAACTGCCACAATTCATTAAAAAAATAGAATCTACTCGACCGCCTAAAATGGTGATACCTATGACAGATAATAGTAAAAAACAGGATGCTGAATTGATGATTCTACATCCTTTTAATCAAGGTATAGGAAAAAACGAAGATTCTCTTGTTTTATTTGGAACAATCGGGAAATATAGCTATCTTATTACTGGCGATTTGGACCGAGCTGGTGAAAAAAAGGTTATTCAAAAATATCCCAATTTACAAATATCAATTCTTAAAACAGGTCATCATGGCAGTAAAACTGCGACTGATCCAATATTTATTGATCAAATAAAACCGAAGTTAGCGGTGATTTCTGCTGGTAAGAATAATAGATATGGCCACCCACATCAAGAAACATTAGATACTTTGAAAAAATATCGAATACCGTTTGTTAGTACAGCAGAGCATGGTATGATAAGAATCAGCAAGTTTCAAAATTATAAAGAAAAATTAGAAGTTTTTAACAATGAAAAGAGCTGATAAATATGAATTCACAGGCAATAATTTCAACGTTATCTCTTGAAAATGTGAAGCCAGTAAATCTTGTCTTAGGTAATGAGACTTATTTAATGGAAGATGTAAAAAAAGCATTTACTGAGTTGATACCTGAAGAAGAGAGAACGATGAATTTAGGTAAATATGATATGGAGGAGGTTCCGTTGGCTAAAGCATTAGATGATGCGATGTCTGTTCCTTTTTTTGGTGATAAGCGCTTAATTTTTATTCAAAATCCTTTTTTTCTAACGTCAGACACTAAAAAAAGAAAAATTGAACACGATATTGATGGTCTTTTATCTTATTTAGCTCATCCGGAACCAACAAGTATTGTAGTTATATTTGCGCCTTATAAAGAATTAGATGGTCGTAAAAAGATTAGTAAGATGCTTAAAAAATTTAGTCTAGTTATTGATAATCAACCGTTAAATGAGCGTGCAACGCGACAGTTTATAGCCCAAGAGATGGCTAACAAATCATTTGAAATAGATGAAAACGCTTTGGAATTATTTCTAGAAAGAACCAATACAGAATTATCAACAATCATGAATGAATTGCCAAAGTTATTTTTGTATAATTTTGAAACCCACCGAATTACATTATCATCTGTTGAAAATTTAGTTTCTAAAACTTTAGAACAAAATATATTTGATTTAGTAGATGTTGTTATTTCAAATAATATTGAAAAATCAGTAACGTTGTATCATGATTTAATTTTACAAAATGAAGAGCCAATTAAGATAAATGCAATATTATTGGGACAATTTAGATTATTATTACAAGTGAAAATTTTGCAAGATAAAGGTTACTCACAAGGAGATTTAGCTAGTGTTTTAAAAGTGCATCCTTATCGAATTAAGTTGGCACTTCAAAAGATAAAGAAATTTAATAGAAGTGATTTGAGGAAAATTTATTTAGCGTTAATTGATTTAGAAAAAGCAATGAAGACGACACAACAAGATCAAGAAGGATTATTCTCATTATTTATGCTTCAAATTAATCGTATAGATGTATAAAATAAAAAATACCCAGTAGATTATTAATCTACTGGGTATTTTTCTGAAAACTTATTTAGCGTAACGAGCAGCCATACGAGACTTATCACGAGCAGCTTTGTTTTCTTTGATCAAACCTTTAGAATGTGCTTTGTCGATTGCAGTAATAGCAGCTTTGTATAAAGCATCTACATTATCGGCACCAGCAGTCTTAGCTTGTTCAAACTTCTTTACAGCAGTACGCATTGTGCTTAATTGAGCAGCATTTTTAACGTTTGCTTTTTCATTCGTTTTTACACGTTTAATTGCAGATTGAATAATTGGCATTTAAGTCACCTCCACTTATCATGATCACCTTATTGGTTCTCAACAAATATTTCAACAACCATTATTATACCTAACCAAATTAGTTAATGCAATGAAAACTTGTAAAGGATTTTTACTTGATAGTAATAATTAGATAAGAGAAGTTATAAAAAACTTGCAATATACTCTAAATTTTAGTAAGGTTAGATTTGTTCCAAGTAACCTTTAACTTAGTTTGTTGACGTCTCACCGACGACTTACTCGGTTTTAGGCATTTAGATTCAGAAAGGTGGGAAACACTAATGGCAATTACAAATGAAAAGAAAACAGAAATTATGAACGAATATGCTCGTCAAGAAGGCGATACAGGTTCTGCTGAAGTACAAATCGCTGTACTTACTGCAGATATCGTTGAATTGAATGCACATATCGGCGTTCATAAAAAAGATTTCGCTTCACAACGTGGTTTGATGAAGAAAATCGGACATCGTCGTAACCTTTTAGCATATTTACGTAACAAAGATATTCAACGTTACCGTGAATTGATCCAACGCTTAGGTCTTCGTCGTTAAAACTAAAAGCAAAACTCTTAATAAGAGTTTTGCTTTTTTTATTTTTAAAATTTAAGATATGTCTACTATAAGTGAGTTAAATGTAAAACGTTCATAAATTTTATGGTATAATTGAGATTCAAATAAAGAAAAAGAAGGTTTTTTTCAATGGACGGATATAGAGTTGCGGTTGTCGGTGCTACAGGCGCTGTTGGAACACGAATGATTCAAATGCTAGAAGAAACAAGTTTACCCATCAATAGTATTAAATATTTGGCATCTAAACGTTCTGCAGGACAAGTATTAAAATTTAAAGGTCAGGATGTTATCGTAGAAGAAACAACATCTGATTCTTTTGAGAATGTTGATTTGGCTCTATTTTCTGCTGGCGGTAGTGTATCTAAAAAGTTTGCACCTGAAGCAATTAAACGTGGTGCAGTTGTTGTAGACAACACTAGTGCGTTTAGAATGGATCCTGATGTCCCACTAGTAGTTCCTGAAGTTAATGAACAGGCACTTTATGAACACAAAGGACTAATTGCTAACCCAAATTGTTCAACTATCCAAATGGTAGTTGCACTAGAACCAATTCGTAAAAATTACGGTTTAAAGAAGGTTGTTGTTACAACAATGCAAGCTGTTAGTGGTGCTGGAAACTTAGCTATTCAAGAATTAAAAGATGAAACACAAGCTTATCTTGATGGCGAAGAGATGGAAGCAAAGATTTTACCAGCTTCTGGTGATAAAAAGCATTATCCAATTGCATTTAATCCACTACCACAAATTGATGTTTTTGAAGACACAGGTTATACACATGAAGAATGGAAAATGATTCATGAAACGAAGAAAATAATGTCTAATCAAGATATTCAAGTTACTGCAACATGTGTACGTGTACCAGTTGTTGTTAGCCATTCGGAATCTGTTTGGTTTGAAGTTGAAAGTCATGATGCTTCTGTTAAACAAATTCAAAATATTCTTGCAGATGCACCCGGTGTGGTTTTACAAGATAATCCGGAACAACAGATATATCCACAAGCAATTAATGCCACTGGTAAGAAAGATACATTTGTTGGTCGTGTTAGAGCTGATTTAGAACAGGATAATGCCTTCCAATTATGGGTCGTTTCGGATAATTTGTTAAAAGGTGCTGCATGGAATTCAGTTCAAATTGCTGAAAAATTGCATGAATTAGATTTATTAAGAGTTCCAAAGTAAAAAGAAAGGAGTGAATTAAGCGAATGTTTGAAAATGTAGATATAATGACAGCTATGGTCACACCATTTAATGATCAGAATCAAGTGGATGAAGATCGCTTAATTAAATTAATTGAACATTTAATTTTAACAGGTTCAAAAGGTATCCTGGTTAATGGTACTACGGGCGAATCGCCTACGTTGAATCATTCTGAAAAATTAAATTTGATTAAAAAAACAGTGGCAATAGTTAATGGTAGAGTTCCAATTATGGCTGGTACAGGATCAAATAATACTATGGAGACAATTGATTTTACCAATGAGGTAGCCGCTATTACTGGTGTGGACGCAGCTTTAGTTGTTGTGCCATACTATAATAAGCCTAATCAAAAAGGTATGATTGCTCATTTTGAAGCAGTTGCAAATGCTTCGAAATTGCCTATTTTCATTTATAATATTCCGGGTCGTACAGGCGTAACTATGACTGTTGAAACAATTGTTAAGTTATCTAATAATAATCATATTATTGGTATTAAAGATTGTACAGGTAGTGAAAATTTAAGTCGTATTGTTGAACAAACGCCAGATGATTTCTTGGTGTATACTGGTGAAGATACGGATAGTTTGACTGCAAAAATCTTAGGAGCAAGTGGTGTTATTTCTGTTGCAAGCCATATATTTGGTATTGAAATGACTAAAATGTATCAAGCTGTACAAGATGGAAATATTAAGCTTGCAGGAGATATTCAAAGAGAGTTGACGCCAAAAATGGCTGCACTTTTTTCTCTTCCATCTCCTGGACCAGCTAAAGCAGCTTTAAATTACAAGGGTATCTTAGTAGGTGGGTGTCGTTTACCAATAGAGGCATTAACTGACAATGAAATAAATCAACTAGTGAAAATACTAAAAATATAAAATATGTAAGAGGTGAAGTAATGAGTAAAGTTAAAATAATTCCACTTGGTGGCGTTCGAGAAAATGGTAAAAATATGTATGTCGTTGAAGTGGATGATGATCTATTTATTTTTGATTCTGGATTAATGTATCCAGAAAATGGCTTATTAGGGATTGATATTGTAATTCCTGATTTTAGTTATTTGAGAGAAAATAAAGAACGAATTGTAGGTGTTTTCTTAACACATGGGCATGCAGATGCAATTGGTGCATTACCATACTTTGTGAGTGAATTTGATGTGCCTGTTTTTGGATCAGAATTAACAATTGCATTAGCAAAAATTAATATTGAAAATGATCCTAAGGCAAGTAAATTTTCTGATTTTCACGTTGTTAATGATCAGACTGAGATTGATTTTGGTAAAACGACAATTTCATTCTTTAAAACGACCCATTCAATTCCTGAATCATTAGGAATCGTTTTAGGTACTGATGAAGGGCAGATTGTTTATACAGGTGATTTTAAGTTCGATCAAGCTGCGGCACCAGTTTACCAAACAGATTTTGGACGTTTAGCTGAGATTGGTAAGAATGGTGTTTTAGCGTTATTAAGTGATTCAGCTAATGCTGAGAACCCATTCCCAACAGTCAATGAAAGTGCAATTGACGAATACATTAATGAAACATTTGAATATCAAAAAGGTCGTATTATTGTTGCCTGTGTGGCATCAAATATATTACGAGTACAACAGATACTAAATGCTGCAAAGGAAAGTCATCGAAAGGTTATATTAACAGGACACGATGTTGAAAAAATCGTTAAAACAGCTATGGATTTGAAGAAATTAGTTCTTCCTGATGAAAATTTAATTGTTCCAATGAGTGATATTAGCAAATATGACGATGATCAACTAATTATATTGGAAACAGGTAAAATGGGTGAACCTTTAAAATCATTACAGCGAATGGCTTTAAATCAACATTCAACTGTTAATATTCATGAAGGAGATCTTGTTTTCATTACGACAACAACGTCAAAAGCTATGGAAACTAATGTGGCAAAGACAAGAGATCTCATTTACCGAGCAGGAGCTGATGTGAAAGCAATTTCTGATGAATTAAATTCTTCAGGTCATGCTGGTCAAAATGATTTACAACTAATGATCAATTTAATGAAACCAAAATACCTGGTTCCAATTCAAGGTGAATATCGATTACTTGCGGCACATGCTGATTTAGCACATACATTAGGAATGCCATATGATCATATCTTTATTACTGGTAAGGGTGATGTTTTAAGTTATTCTGAAGGAAAAATGAATTTAGGATCGCAAGTTGAAGCAGGAAATACCATGATTGATGGTATTGGTGTTGGTGATATTGGAAATATTGTACTGAGAGATCGTAAAATACTTTCTGAAGATGGTATTTTTATTGCAGTCGTCACAATTGATCGTAAAAAGAAAAAAATCATAAACAAGCCTAAAATTACATCAAGAGGATTTGTTTATACAAAAACGAGCCTTGATTTAATTGAAAAGAGTGCTGAAATTGTGTCAGAAACAGTACAAGATAATTTGAACAATAAAGAATTTGATTGGGGACATTTAAAACAAGATGTTCGTGAAAAAATGAGTCATTTCCTATATGAACAAACAAAACGACGTCCAGTTATTTTACCTGTTATTATGGAAATTAATCAGTATCATAGAAAATCAACAAAGTCTAAAGAAGTTAAACCGGCGGAAACAAAAAATAACGAAAAATAATCAAAAAGGGATAACACAAATGTTGTTATCCCTTTTTTTAGAATAAATAGAGGATATTATGGCAGAAATTATTCCGTTTCCCGACCAAGAGAAACAAAATTATCAGTTAGCAAAAAAGGCTGTAAGTGACAAAAATTATCAACTAGCATCACAATTATTCACAAAAAATTATGATGGTCATCGTAGTTTTAAAAATAATAAATTATTGGTTAATTCTCTAGTTTTGGATGCTCAATTTCAAGAAGCGTTAATTATCGCTGACGAATTTTATAGCGATTACTTAAAACGTGGGGATCAATTTGCAGTTTATTTAAATATACTGTTAAAAAACAATAAATTTATTCGAGCTTGGCAATTGGTTAAAGAGCAACCTTTTGCCACATCACTAGTTTTGGATGCTGAAAATGAATGCCGTGAAAAATTCGATAAACAACTTAGACAAAATGAACGTCAATTTGCACACTTAGGTTCAGTGGACTTTTTTGGACAGCAACAAATTGTTCAAAGTGGACTGGTACTACCTAAAAATGAATTCTTAGATGCTTGTCAAAAAATATTTATGGATAAAGACGTACATCCAATTATAAAATCAAGTCTATTGCAAGAGGTACAAAAGATACCTAATAATATTGAAATAATAAACTATTTATGGGTTGATGGAACTCAGAAAAAAATTGACGTAAAAAAATTAGTTGCAAATGAAAATGAACCTGTATTACTGACAATTAATCAATTAACAAAAAATGATGAGGGAACTATTGATGTACAAATGAATAATTCTTTAAATCATATGTTAAATTTAAAATTGGGGATGATTTATCCTTTTGCAAGTGATTTTTTGGGTATTGAGAAAGAATGGATTGAATTAGTAAAAAGTGAGTTAGGTATGGAATCCACTTTTAAAAGGACTGAAAATTTAACGTATATGGTTGAATTAAATGCATTACTTTCGAAAGAATTAACTGAAATTATGAATTAATGATTAGGTAAAGCTAGCCGTTTACAGTAATCTATGATATTCTAATAAAGAATCCAAAATTTCACTTAGATTTAGTTGTATGAGCGTAGATTTAACCAGGTTATTTTAAGACGAGATAAAAAGTTTCAGTATTCTTTAAATAGGTATTTACAAAACTCTAAACAGTCTATATAATATTTTAAGGATTCTTCTTTATTTGATGATAATGTATTTTGTTATTAAATAAAGAAGTAGTATAATAAAAACAAAGAATCATCAGGGTTAGATTTTCTAAAACTGTTTTATTCTTACAAAAACACTAGGAGGCTCTTATTCATGGCAAAAGAACATTACGAACGAACAAAACCCCATGTTAATATTGGTACTATTGGACATGTCGATCATGGGAAGACAACTTTAACAGCTGCAATTAGTAAAGTATTATCAGACAACGGTTTCGGTGAAGCAGCAGATTTCGCTTCAATCGATGCTGCACCTGAAGAACGTGAACGTGGTATTACTATCAATACTGCCCATGTTGAATACGAAACAGCTGCACGTCATTACGCACATATCGATGCTCCAGGACATGCTGATTACGTTAAAAACATGATCACTGGTGCTGCACAAATGGATGGTGCTATCTTAGTTGTAGCCGCAACTGATGGCCCTATGCCTCAAACACGTGAACATATCTTACTTGCTCGCCAAGTTGGTGTTGATTACCTTATCGTGTTCTTAAACAAAACTGATTTGGTTGATGATGAAGAATTATTAGACCTTGTAGAAATGGAAGTTCGTGAATTATTAAGCGAATATGATTTCCCAGGCGATGATATTCCTGTTATCCGTGGTTCAGCTCTTAAAGCCCTTGAAGGCGATCCAGAAGCTGTAAAACAAGTTGAATTATTAATGGATACTGTTGATTCATACATCCCAACACCAGTTCGTCCTACAGACCAACCATTCTTAATGCCAGTTGAAGATGTATTTACAATTACTGGTCGTGGAACTGTTGCTTCAGGTCGTATCGATCGTGGTACAGTTAAAGTCGGAGACGATATTGAAATTGTTGGTTTACATGAAGATGTTCTTAAAACAACAGTTACAGGTATCGAAATGTTCCGTAAAACACTTGACGAAGGTGAAGCCGGCGATAACGTTGGTGCTTTACTCCGTGGTGTTGATCGCGAACAAATCGAACGTGGACAAGTTCTTGCACAACCTGGTTCAATCAAAACTCACAAATTATTCAAAGGCGAAGTTTATATCCTTTCTAAGGAAGAAGGTGGACGTCATACTCCATTCTTCTCAAACTACCGTCCTCAATTCTTCTTCCATACAACTGATGTTACTGGTGTTATTGAATTACCAGAAGGTGTAGAAATGGTTATGCCTGGTGATAACGTTACATTTACAGTATCATTAATCGCCCCAGTTGCTATTGAAAAAGGTCTTAAATTTACTGTTCGTGAAGGTGGCCGTACTGTTGGTGCCGGAGTCGTTTCAGAAATTGATGATTAATTTTTAATTAATTAAAAAAAGAAATTCGGAAAGCTTTTGCTTTTCGAATTTTTTTTTATAACCATTTACAATCTAGTAATGATACGGTAAAATAGACAAGTATATAAATAGTACGAATATAAAATTTTTGTTCTACCGGAGGGAAAACAATGTCAGCAAAATTTGAAAAAACAGGTAAAAACAATGGAGAAATAACATTCGAAATTGAAACTGATAAAATTAAAGAAGGATTGGAAAAAGCTTTCTTAAAAGTTAAGAAAGATTTAACTGTTCCTGGATTCCGTAAAGGAAAAGTTTCACGTCAAGTATTTAACAGAATGTATGGTGAAGAATCATTATACGAAGATGCTTTAAACATTCTATTGCCAGAAGCATACGAAAAGGCACTTGAAGAAGTTAAAGTATCACCCGTTGATCAACCTGATATTAACATTGATAGTTTAGAAAAAGATTCTACATGGGTCCTTAAAGCTAAAGTTACACTTCAACCAGAAGTTGAATTAGGTGACTATAAAGGATTAACTGTTCCTAAACAATCACGTCGAGTAACTAAAAAAGACGTAGAAGATAGTTTAGAAGCAAAACGTCAACAACAAGCTGAACTTGTACTTAAAGAAGACGAAGCAGCTATTTCTGGCGACACTGTTATCATTGATTTTGAAGGTAAAGTTGATGGCGTTGCATTTGATGGTGGAAAATCAGAAAATTATACTCTTGAATTAGGTTCAAATTCATTTATTCCTGGATTTGAAGACCAATTGGTAGGACATAAAGCTGGAGAGGATGTTGACGTAAAAGTTACATTCCCTGAAGATTACCAAGCTGAAGACTTACGTGGTAAAGAAGCAGTATTTGCTGTTAAAGTTCATGAAGTCAAAGGCAAAGAACTTCCAGAAATGGATGATGAATTTGCTAAAGATGTTGATGAAGAAGTTAATACGCTTGAAGAATTACAAGCAAAAACAAAAGATCAAATTAAAGAAACAAAAGAAGCTGCAGCTAAGGAAGCAATTCAAGATGCAGCAATTGAATTAGCAGTTGATAATGCTAAAGTTGATGAAATTCCTAATTCAATGATTGAAGAAGATGTTCATCGCCAAATGGATCAATACCTTGCAAATATGCAACAACAAGGAATTGACACAAAGATGTACTTCCAATTAACAGGAACAAGTGAAGACGATTTACACAAACAATTTGAAGAAGGCGCAGAACGTCGTGTTAAAACAAATCTTGTGTTAGAAGCTATCGTTGCCGCTGAAAAAATTGAACCTTCTGAAGAAGAAGTTTCATCTGAAATATCAAACTTAGCAGAACAATATGGTATGGAAGAAGAAGCAGTTCGTTCTGCTCTTTCAGACGATATGGTAAAACATGATATTGCTATCAAGAAAGTTGTTGACGAGTTAGCTGACTCAGCAGTTGAAGAAGCAAAAATGAAAAAATAAATAATTAATCGGATATTTTGATTAATCATTTTGAATGAATGAGATTGAAGCGAGTTTATTAGCTTCAATCTTTTTTGTTAAATACATTTGAACGTAAATATTCGCGAAATATTGCTTTATTTGGTACTATAGGTATGCATAAAGTAAAAGATGAGAAGAAAAATACGAGGTGGTAAAATGTTCGAAAATACTGAAGAAGGCGGACCCGTAAATTGTTCTTTTTGCGGTAAGTCACAAGATCAAGTAATGAAAATCGTTGCTGGACCTGGTGTTTATATTTGTAATGAATGTGTTGATTTATGTAAGGAAATTATCGACGAGGAATTCAGGGAACAAATGGATTCTGAACCATTACTTGTATTAAAACCACAAGCAATTATGAATAAATTGAATGATTATGTAATTGGGCAAGATCAATCTAAAAAAACGTTGTCAGTTGCGGTTTATAATCATTATAAACGAGTTAATCATATGCTTGAAGTTGACGAAGATAATGACGAAACAGAATTACAAAAAAGTAATATTTGTTTAGTTGGTCCTACGGGATCAGGTAAGACATATTTAGCACAAAGTTTAGCTAAAATTTTAAACGTACCATTTGCTATTGCAGATGCCACTACTTTAACTGAGGCTGGATATGTTGGTGAAGATGTTGAAAATATCCTTTTAAAATTATTGCAAAGTGCAGATTATGATGTTGCAAAAGCTGAAAAAGGAATTATCTACATTGATGAAATCGATAAAATTGCTAAGAAGAGTGAGAATGTTTCAATCACACGTGATGTATCAGGTGAGGGTGTTCAACAGGCACTTTTAAAGATTCTTGAAGGTACTATTGCAAGTGTTCCGCCTCAAGGTGGACGTAAACACCCACAACAAGAATTAATTCAAATAGATACTAAGAATATTTTATTTATTGTTGGTGGGGCATTTGCTGGAATTGAAACAATGGTCAAAAATCGATTAGGCGATAAAACGATTGGTTTCGGTGCTGAATCCAATTCTGAAACTATTGATGAACAAAATAGTGTTATGCAACAAATTATTCCAGAAGATTTATTAAAATTTGGATTAATTCCTGAATTTGTTGGTCGTTTACCAATTATGACAGCTTTAGAAGAATTAAAAGAAGAAGATTTAGTTCGAATTTTAACGGAACCTAAAAATGCATTGGTTAAACAATATACAAAACTTGTTGAATTAGATGGTGTGACGCTTGAATTCGAACCTGAGGCATTGTCACGAGTTGCCGAACTTGCTATTAAGCGAGATACTGGGGCACGAGGTTTGCGATCTATTATTGAAGAAACAATGCGTGATGTTATGTTTGATATTCCAAGCCAAGAAGACATCGAGCGCGTAATTATCACTAAAGCAACAGTTGATCAAACTGATGGTCCTGTAATAATTAAAGGGAGCAAGAAAGCAGCATCTTAAAGTCTTGTTAGAGTATAGTCATTTAAAGACTGTCAAATATAGTGAGTACACTCTAAAAAAAAGACATAGTAATGAATATAAATGTAGTATAATGAATTTAAGGTTAATAATTTTAATAAATAATAAAGGGTGGACGTCATGAATAAAACAATAAAAAAAGCGATTTTGTTCGGATTTTCTGGGGTATTGTTGGGTGGACTTGGGTTATTCAATAAGTCTGTTGAAGCTAAGGCTCCTGCAAATAATATTGGGTACAGTGTTCAAAGTATTCAATCTGATAAACAAGTTAAAGCTAGTTTGAAACAATCATACTTTGATTTGAAATTGGATGCTAAGGAAAAAGAAACGATTTCAGTTAAAATCTTTAATTCATCAGACAAAGCATTAAAAATTCGTAATGCTGTTTATACAGCATCTACAAATGATAATGGTCAGCTTGAATATGCAAAAGAATTAGCAAAAAAGAATATTGATAAATCAATGAAATATCCTTTAGCTTCACTTACTAAGTTAGATTCAGGTAGTGTCGTAACAGTTCCTGCTAAAGGAAGTAAAATCGTTAAGGCTACAATTACTATGCCAAAAGATAGTTTCAACGGTGTTTTGTTAGGTAGCTGGTATTTTGAAAAAGTTGATAATTCAACTAAAGAAACAAGTAATAAAAAAGGGATTTCAATTTCAAATGCATATTCATATGCAATTGGAATTAAAATTTTAGAGAAGAAGACGGTTGAACCAAATATGAATTTATTATCAGTTAAAGCTGGTATGAGAAACTATCGTAAAGGTGTATTCCCTGTATTCCAAAACGATAAAGCCGTAATTATTCCTAAATTAACAATTAAATCTGAAATTATGAAAAAGGGTTCAACAGATGTTTTAGAAAATACAACATTAAAGAACCTATCAATGGCTCCTAATTCAAATTTCAAATTCCCAATGCTTTATGACAAGGGTCAATTAGAAGCTGGAGACTACACATTAAAGGCTGTAGCAACAAGTGGTAAAAACACTTGGAAATTCAATAAAAACTTCACAATTACAAATGATGATGCAAGTAAGTACAACAAAGATGCTATTGGAGATCCACAAAAAGCAACAAATCCGCTATGGTATGTTGCTTTAGGTCTTGGTCTCGCAATCCTAGTGATACTAATCTTTTTCCTTATTAAAAGATATGTTGATAAGAAAAAAGCTGATAAGTAAGTATTTAATATTATTATTTATTTTATTTTTCAGTATGCTCGTGACACTTAAAAGTGTGTCTGCAGACATAACGTATGGGTACAGTACGTTACCTAATACGGTTAACAAATATGTTAAGAAAAATAATTCAGAATTTGCAATTTATTCTGATAGTAATAATAGAGAATCACCTTATTTGCAAATAATCGCAACTGATGGATTGACACCATCATGGCAATTGAAAGGTAGGCTACAATATAAGTCAAACGATATTGTACATGTTGACTTATTTCGGCCAAAGTTACAGTCTGGATTAAAGAATATGCCAAGAACTTATGGTGATCTAATTTCTGGAGATTCAACTAATATAACAGCAAATGCTAAAGATAGTAGTGGGGAATATTTATTTTATTGGCCCAATACTTTAATTCAGATTTTGACAACGCATGTGGTAACATATTCGGAAGTACAAATAATTTGGATTATCCAAACGGCAGCAACAAAATAAAAGCTTTACAACATCGAATTATTTAATTCATGTTGTAAAGCTTTTTGATTCAGATTAAGTTACATTAACACATTTTTATATGGTAAAATGGTTTGAGTATTGAAAGGAAGGTGTTTAATATGGATGTTCATAATGTTGAACTTGTTATGAGTGCCGTTGCACCAGCACAGTATCCAACAGATGGTATTCCTGAGATTGCACTGTCAGGACGTTCTAATGTTGGAAAATCATCATTAATAAATACGTTAATAAATCGTAAAAGTTATGCGAGAACTTCTAGTCAGCCTGGAAAAACGCAAACATTGAACTTTTATAACGTGGAACAAAAATTATTTTTCGTAGATGTTCCAGGATATGGATATGCAAAAGTGTCAAAAACAGAACGTGCAAAGTGGGGACAAATGATTGAAACCTATTTAGCAGAACGTACTTCTTTAAGAGGGGTCATTTCATTAGTTGATGCTCGACATGAGCCAACAAAATTAGATGTTCAAATGGTTGATTTTCTTCACTATTACGATATTCCTGTATTGGTTGTTGCGACAAAGAGCGACAAAATTTCTCGTGGTAAGTGGAATCAACATGAGAGTATCATAAGACGTTCATTGTCTTTGACACCTGAAGATGATTTTGTTTTATTTTCGGCTCAAGACAAATCTGGAAAAGAAGAGATTTGGCAATGGATTGAAAGTCATACAGAACTAGGAGAAAAAAATGGAATTTAATGAATATCAAGAAGCAGCAAATCGCACATTATATGGAACTGAACAAGTTTTAACAAATTGTGCATTAGGTGTTGCGGCTGAAGGTGGACAATTAGTTGATTTAATTAAAGATTATACTTTTAAAGGTCGAGAATTAGATAAAGTGAAATTAACTAAAGAAATGGGAGATGTACTTTGGTATTTATCCCAAATTGCTGAATGGGCCGATATTGAATTTGATGATGTTGCAAGAGATAATATTTTAAAATTAAATAAACGTTACCCAGATGGATTTAAAAAATAAAAAAATTCAGATAAGTTTATAACTTATCTGAATTTTTTTATTTTTTAGGTTTCGATTCTTTAACATCAGAACTAGGCTTCTCTTCCGTTTCTGAAGACTTAAGTTCAACTTTAGCAGGATCTTTAGGGTCAAGTGCAAATTTATCAAATAAACTTTCCAAGTTATCTTGGCGTTGGATTTTTAAGCTCATAATTGTAGCCTCCTTATGTAAATATAGAATAACAGTTTATTAAAATGAATACAAGACAACTGATTAATGCATAAAAAGCGCTTTAAATAACTTTTATATGTATAAAGTCATTTATTATATGTATTTAATTGCATAAAAAATCTTTGTAGCATATAATCGATTTATTCACTAATAAGAGAAATTAAAAAAGAGGAGTAAATTGATGCAAATAAATAAAAAATGGTTTATAGGTATATTAATCGCATTTTTCATGATGTTAGTTGGTAGTAATCAAGTAAGTGCTGCAACTGGTAACTCTTTACAGAATGTTAAGGATAAGGGAACGTTAGTACTTGGAACAAGTCCAGATTATCCACCCTATGAATTTCAAACAACAGTTAATGGCGATGATAAAATCGTTGGATTTGATATTTCAATTGCACAAAAAATTGCTAAAGACATTGGAGTTAAGTTAGTAATTAAGAAAATGGATTTTGACTCATTACTTGTTGGCTTAGAAACTAATAAAATTGATATGGTTATTTCAGGTATGAATCCGTCGGATGATCGTAAAAAAAGTATTGATTTTTCAGATGTTTATTACAATGGAAAACAAATGATGTTGGTTAATAAGACTGATGAAGATAAATATAAGACTTTAAATGATTTTTCTGGGCTATCAGTTGGGGCTCAAACTGGATCGCTTCAATATACAATGAGTAAAGAACAAATAAAAAATGTGAATATTAAAGGGTTGGCTAAAGTAACCGATTTAATTTTAGCGCTTAAAAGTGGTAAGGTAGCGGGTGTTGCCATGGAAGAACCAACTGCTAAAGCATACGCACAAAATGATAGTTCATTAGCAGTTGTTAATCCTGGATTTATCTCAGCGCCTGATGCAAGGGGAGCTGCAGCCGGATTTGCAAAGAATTCCGATACTTTGGTGGCAGCTGTAAATAAGTCTATTAAAGAAATTAAAAAGAAAAATTTAATAAATACGACATATTTACCTGAGGCTAGTAATTATTTAACAAAAAATACATCGGATAACACAATGATTCACTATTGGAAATATTTTGCCAAAGGAATTGGTTATACTTTATTAATAACGGCGGTTTCAGTTATTGTTGGTGTTATATTAGGAACGTTGCTAGCACTCATGCGTTTGGGCAAAAATAAAGTGATTAAAGTAATTGCAGTATCCTACATTGAATTTGTTCGTGGAACGCCTCTAATGATTCAAGTGATGTTTGTGTACTTCGGTATTGGAATGTTAGTAAATATTCCAGCGCTAATTGCAGGTATTATTGCTGTATCGCTTAATTCAGGCGCATATATAGCTGAAGTAATACGATCGGGAATCTCTTCTGTTGATGATGGACAAATGGAAGCAGCAAGAAGTTTGGGGCTTTCACAGAAAGAGACGTATCAGTCTGTTATTATTCCACAAGCACTAAAAAATATTTGGCCAGCTCTGGGAAATGAATTTATAACATTAATAAAAGAAAGTTCAATTGTTTCTATTATTGGTGTGACTGATTTAATTTATCAGATGAAAATGGTTCAATCAGCTACTTATAAAGGTATTGCGCCTATCTTTGTTGCAATGTTAATTTACTTTGTTTTAACATTTAGCTTATCTAAATTATTAAATTACTTTGAAGGGAAGATGAAGCATGTCTAAAATTATTGAAGTTAATAAATTAAGAAAATCCTTTGGAAAAAATGATGTTTTAAAAGATATTTCTGAATCAGTTGATAAAGGACAGGTTATCTGTGTGATTGGACCATCAGGATCTGGTAAAAGTACCTTTTTACGTTGTCTGAATCTACTTGAAGTTCCTACATCAGGGGATATTTTATTCGAAGGTGAAAATTTAACAAGTTTAAATGAAAAAGACTTAAATCAATTGAGAGAAAAAATGGGGATGGTTTTTCAAGGTTTTAATTTGTTTCCAAATATGAATGTAATTGAGAATATAAAATTGGCTCCCATGAAAGTTAAAAATATATCAGATAAAGAGTCAGCTGATATAGCTACCAATTTATTAGAAAAAGTTGGATTAGCAGATAAGGCACTACAATATCCAGATAGTTTATCTGGTGGTCAAAAGCAACGAGTTGCGATTGCCAGAGCATTAGCCATGGATCCAGAAGTACTCTTATTCGATGAGCCAACTTCAGCATTAGATCCTGAAATGGTCGGAGAAGTACTTAAAGTTATGAAAACGTTGGCTAGTGACGGAATGACGATGGTAGTTGTGACACATGAAATGGGTTTTGCTAGAGAAGTAGCAGATCAAATTTGGTTCATGGATCAAGGATATATTCAAGAAAAAGGACGTCCAGAAGATGTTTTTGATCATCCGACGTCAGAACGTGCGCAAGATTTTTTATCAAAGATATTGTAAAAAAATAGATTTCAGATAGACTCCCGTCTATTTGGAATCTATTTTCTTTATTCAAACGCTTGTTCGGGGTATAATTAAAGCATATATTAACGTAAAGAAGGTGCCTCGATTGGCTTCAGAGCATATCGAAAATAAATTAGCATTATTACCAGCATTACCAGGATGCTATATCATGAAAAATTTAAATAGTCAGATTATTTATGTTGGGAAAGCAAAAAATTTAAAAAATCGGGTGCGTTCTTACTTCAAAAGTGCGCATGATGGAAAAACAGCTAAATTGGTTTCTCAAATTGTTGATTTTGAAACAATTATTACATCCACTGATAAAGAAGCATTTCTGTTGGAAATTACTTTAATTCAAAAACATCAGCCGTATTATAATATAAAATTAAAGAAAGGTACTGGATATCCATATATTAAAATTACAAATGAAAAAGACCCAATGATGCAAATCGTTAGTCAGGTTAATAAGGACGGTGGATTTTATTTTGGTCCTTATCCAAATGTTTATGCAGCTCAGGAAACATTGCAGTTTTTACAAAAAGTTTATCCTTTAAGAAGATGCAATGGATTTCAGAAGCGACCATGTTTGTATTATCATATGGGGCAATGTTTAGGCTCTTGTTTTAAAGAAGTTCCGCATGAAAAATATGAGGCTCAAATAAAAAAAATCAAATCATTTTTAAATGGTAATGTGATTGTAGCAAAACAAAAACTAAAAAAAGAAATGAGTAAGGCAGCGGATGAAATGTTATTTGAACGTGCCGCTGAATTACGTGATCAAATTCATTTTATTGAAGTTACTGTTGAAAAACAAAAAATCATTTCAAATGATAATACACCTAGAGATTTGTTTAATTTCTATCTGGATAAAGGTTGGTTGTCAATTCAAGTTTTCTTTATTAGGCAAGCACGATTAATGAAGCGAGAAAAAAGACTTTTTCCAATTGTAACAACGGCTGAAGAAGAAATGGCAACTTTTATCCTTCAGTTTTATAATCGAAAAAATAATGTGTTACCAAAAGAAATATTAGTTCCAGCAGGAATTGATACAGATATCTTATCTGATATCTTACAAGTACCAATTCGGACACCACAACGTGGGCAAAAAAGTGAACTTTTAAAATTAGCTAAAAAAAATGCTCGCTTAGTTCTTGAAGAAAAATTCAGATTACTAGAATTAGATGGGCGCAAAACAACTGGTGCCATGAAAGAAATTACAGACGCTATGGGGATTCCAGAAGGTCATCGAATAGAATCTTTTGATCACTCACATATACAAGGGACTGATCTGGTATCAGCCATGGTTAGTTTTATTGATGGTAAACCTGAGAAGAGCGAATATCGCAAATATAAGTTGAATACAGTTGATCATGCGGATGAAGCAGCAAGTACACGTGAAGTTGTTCGCCGACGTTATACACGTCTTTTGAAGGAAGGTAAGCCTATGCCAGATTTAATTTTAATGGATGGTGCTGAAATACAAATAGAAGCTGCAAAAGACGTTTTAAGTAATGAATTAGATTTAATGATTCCAGTAGCGGGGATGGTTAAAAATAACAAGCATAAAACATCTGATTTAATGTTTGGTGATGCTGATCAAAGACTATCATTGGATCCAAAGAGTGAAGGGTTTTACCTTTTACAAAGGATTCAAGATGAAGTCCATCGATTTGCCATTACCTTTCATCGTCAAGTTCATTCAAAGAACTCACTTAGTTCTCGTTTAGATTCTATCCAGGGTGTTGGGCCAAAAACCAAAACGAAATTGTTAAAAGAATTTGGGTCGATGAAACATATTAAAGACGCTTCAATGGAAGAGTTACAAGGATTAGGTATTTCAAAGACAGTCGCACAAACAATAAAATTATCATTATAAATTTACAAAAGGAGTCCTTAATGACAGAGATTTATGTCATTAAGGACTCCTTTTTATTTTAAAATAAAGAAGAGCTATCAGGTATTATCCTGATAGCTCTTCAAAGTTAAACGAATTATTTCTTATTTTCTTTTGCAACTGGACGCCAGATACCGAGGATAATCCCTGCAACTGCAGCACCAATTAAAACAGAAAGTAAGTAGAACGTTTTATTTGTAGCTAAGGCAATTACCCAAAGACCACCATGAGGTGCAGGAACAGAGACGTTCCAGAATTGACTTAAACCACCACCGATTGCAGCACCAATTACACTTGATGTAATGACGTGTAATGGATCTGCTGCTGCGTAAGGAATAGCACCTTCAGTAATAAATGAAATACCAAGAATGTAGTTTGACAAACCGGCTTTTCTTTCATCTTCAGAAAATTTATTTTTCCAGAATGTTGATGCAATAGCTATTGCAAGTGGAGGAATCATACCACCAACCATAACAGCAGCCATCATTTTACCATCACCAGTAGAAGTGAAGACACCAATTGAGAATGTATAAGCTGCTTTGTTAAATGGACCACCCATATCGATAGCCATCATAGCAGCAAGAATTGTACCGATTAAGACGGCATTGGCTGTTCCCATATGAGTTAAGAAATCTGACAAGACATGATTAATTTGTGCGAAGATAGGATTAACCATAAAGAACATAATCGCGCCGACAATTAATAAGGATAAAATAGGGTAGATTAGGATAGGTTTCATCCCATCTAGTGATTTTGGTAAGTTTTTAAAGAGTTTTTTAAGACCGACAATAACATAACCGGCAATAAAACCAGCTGCTAAACCACCTAAGAAACCAGAAACAGATTCAGTTTTAATAACATTTGCGGCAGCAAAGTTAGCCATGTAACCACCAACAATACCAGGCATAAGGGCAGGACGATCACCAATACTCATAGCAATAAAACCGGCTAAGATAGGTACTAAGAAAGCAAATGCATAATTACCAATTCCATTTAAGAAGATAAAAGTTTGTGAACTTGAGCCACCGGGAACGTATTGTTCAACGATGAATGAGAGTGCCATTAAGATACCGCCACCAACAACAAATGGTAACATGTGTGATACACCGTTCATTAAGTTCTTATAAATTTCATTCCAAACACTACCAGAGGTTTCTTCATCATTTTCAGCAGCGTCGGTTCCTTTAGCATGATAAATAGGTGCTTTTCCGTTTACTGCGGCAGTAATCAATTCTTCGGCTTTTTTAATACCATCGGTAACAGGACGGTTAATTAAAGGTTTGCCATCGAAACGATCCATAGCAACTTTTTTATCAGCGGCGACAATGACACCAGACGCACGTTTAATTTCTTCGTCAGTTAAACGATGCTTAATACCTTCTGAGCCATTTGTTTCAACTTTAATGTCAACGCCCATCTCTTCAGCTTGTTTGATGAGGGCAGCTTCAGCCATATAAGTATGAGCGATACCAGTAGGGCAGGCTGTTACAGCGACCACGTATGGATTACCTGATGGTTTAACATCAGTGTTTTTAGCAGCAAGTTGTGCAGCAGCTTCTTTTGCTTCTTTTTCATTTTCAGCGGCAGTGAAGGCAGCTTGAACCTCATCTGGAGTTGTGACTGTTTTTAATTTATCAACTAAATCGGGATTAATTAATAGACTTGATAAAGCAGCTAATGCTTGTAAATGGGCATCGTTTGCACCTTCAGGAGCAGCAATCATGAAAAATAAAAATGTAGGTTGACCATCAAGTGAATCATAGTCAAGTCCTGCTTTACTTTTAGCAAATAGGACAGTAGCACGTTTAACAGCTTTATTTTTTGCATGTGGCATGGCAATACCTTCACCGATACCAGTAGTTGATTGTGCTTCACGTTTTAGAATGTCTTGTTTGTAAAGTTCCTCATCATCAATCACGCCAGCCTCAAAGTATTTATGTACCATTTCATCAATTGCTTCGGCTTTTGTTGTTGCTTGAAGATCCATAATCATGACATCTTTAAGTAATAATTCATTTAAGTCCATAGTGTAAAACTCCTTTTATAATAGTTAGATTTTCTTAATATCAATTTGTGGTAAAATTTCGTTAATTTTTTCAATAGTTGCAATATCTTCAGAAAATGCAGTTGCGGAGCCACAAGCTAGTCCATATTTAAAACTTTCAATAGGATCATTAGTTTTTGCAAAGGTACCTGTAAAACCAGCAATCATTGAATCGCCAGCACCAACTGAATTAATAACAGTCCCTTTAGGCGCATTACTTTGGTAAACAGCATCTTTAGTAATCAATAGGCCGCCATCGCCAGCCATTGAAATTAAAACATGTTGTGCACCTAATTCTAATAATTTTTGACCATATTTCACAATATCGTTGATACCGTTTAAAGTAACATTGAATAATTCGGCTAATTCATGGTGATTTGGTTTCACGACGAGAGGTTTTTCACTAATTGTTTTCAATAGTGCTTCACCAGTTGTATCAATAACAAATTGTGCGCCTTTAGAACGAATTACTTTAATTAATTCATAATAAAAATCTTGAGATAGGTTAGGAACTAAACTACCAGCTAAAATGACAGTATCATCAGACGTCAATGTTTCAAATTGCTCATTGAATAGTTTAAGTTCATCATCTGATATTAGAGGACCCTTACCATTTATTTCGGTTTCTTGGTCAGCTTTTATTTTAATATTAATTCTAGAATCAGCTTTTATTTTTGTAAATTGAGTATCTAGGTGATTAGCTATCATAGCTGACTTAATAAATTCACCTGTGAATCCACCAATAAAACCAAGTGCTTTATTAGGTTGATTCAATTCATTTAAAATTCGGGAAACGTTTATACCTTTACCACCTGGTAATTTTGTATCATAATCCATCCGATTAACTTCGCCAAGCGTTAACTTATCTAGTTGAACGATGTAATCAATAGAAGGATTTAAAGTTACTGTGTAAATCATTGTTGTACCTCCAAAATTTTTGTTTGTGTTTTATAATTTTCAGAATCAGTTACCGGCAATTTATCAGTGATAATTGTAGCCTGATTAAGATCTGCAACTTTAATGAATGAAACTTGGTTAAATTTTGATTTGTCGGCTAAAACATAAGTTTGTCGACTTTGATGAATTGCGGCCAGTTTAACTGCGGCTTCTTCAGGATCTGGTGTGCTAAATCCAAATTTATTGTTAATTGAATTAATACCGAGAAAGACTAAATCAAATTGAAGGTTCTTGATTGATTTAATACTATCAGCTCCCACAATAGCCTTTGTATTAGCTTTAACTTGACCACCGATGACGATTGTTCTAATATCATTTTCAGAAAGAGAAAGTGCATGATTAACACCGTTTGTAACAACAGTTAGATTGTTAACTAACTTAAGATAGGGAATCATTGCGAAAGTTGTACTACCAGCATCAAGAAAAATCACATTATTAGGTTTGATTAAATTTGCAGCAGCTTTAGCAACTGCTATTTTATTTGGCGTATTTAATGAAAATTTTTCTTCTAAATTTGCTTCAACTTTTAATGATTGGATGCTTTGTGCACCACCATGAACTCTTACTAATTCACCATCAGTTTCAAGCTGCTGTAAATCGCGTCGAACAGTTGATTCTGAGACATTTAATTTATGACAAATATCTTGTAACTTAATATAACCATGTTTGTCAATTTCAGAAATAATATATTGGCACCTTTCAATTGTAAGCACTTTCTCAACTCCTTATAAATAAAATACCACCAAAAACATTCAAAATCAACCAAAAACATTCAAAAATACCAAAAAAATTTGAAATATGAGAAATTGGCTTGAATTTTTAAAAGAGTTAAGTAAATACATAGACAAATGACTTTTTCTTCTTTAAAATAGTAAGTTAGTAGTCAACGGAAAGAATAGGTGATCGTATGTTTATAGATCAAGTTACAATTGAAATAAAAGCAGGTAAAGGTGGCGACGGGATGGTAGCGTTCCGTCGAGAAAAATATGTACCTAATGGTGGACCAGCCGGTGGTGATGGTGGCCGTGGTGGTAGTATTGTATTTGAAGTAGATGAAGGATTAAGAACTTTAATGGATTTTAGATACAGTAAACATTTTAGAGCTGAATCTGGTGAAAAAGGAATGATTAAAGGGATGCACGGACATGGTGCACCTGATAAAAGAGTTCAAGTACCAGAAGGAACAACAATTAAAGATGCTGAAACAGGAGCAGTAATCGCTGATCTCGTTCATAAAGGAGATTATGCTGTTGTTGCCAAGGGTGGTCGAGGTGGTCGTGGCAATATTAGATTTGCTAGTCCTAAAAATCCAGCTCCAGAAATTTCTGAAAATGGTGAACCTGGAGTAGAACGTAAAATTCAACTTGAATTAAAAGTTTTAGCTGATGTTGGGTTAGTTGGATTTCCATCTGTCGGTAAGTCAACGCTTCTTTCAGTTGTGACAAGTGCCAAACCTAAAATTGCAGATTATCATTTTACAACGTTATCACCTAATTTAGGGATGGTTCGTTTAGATGATAACCGTGATTTTGTTATTGCTGATTTACCCGGATTGATTGAAGGGGCTTCAGTTGGCGTTGGATTAGGAATTCAATTTTTACGTCATATTGAGCGGACACGTGTTATTCTTCATTTAGTTGATATGAATCCTGAAGAAGGTCGTGATCCGTTTGACGACTATCTTAAGATTAATAAAGAATTAAAAAATTATGACCCTGAATTACTTGAACGTCCGCAATTAATTGTGGCAAGTAAGATGGATATGCCAGGGGCTGCAGAACAGTTAGAAGCATTTAAAAAACAATTGGCAGAAGATTCTACAGTGGAAGAAACACCTCGTGTATTTTCTACTTCTTCTATTACTCGTGAGGGACTACAAACCTTAATGAATGTAGCTGGTGATTTATTGGAAGAAACACCAATGTTCCCAGCACTAAACTTGAAAGAACAAGAAGCACAACAAAAAATCTATGATTTCGAAAAAGAACAAGAAAAATCTGCACCTGATTTTGTTATTAATAGGGATGAAGATTTAACTTGGGTTCTTTCTGGAGAAAAATTAGAACGTCTATACCAAATGACAAATATGGACCGAGACGAAAGTTTGATGCGTTTTGCACGTCAACTTCGTGGTATGGGTGTCGATGATGCTTTACGTGAACGTGGTGCTAAAAGTGGGGATATAGTGAGAATTGATAAATTCTCATTTGAGTTCGTTGAATAATTCGGAATATTAATAATTTACGGTTACGCTATCAGCAAATAAAAGGGTAATTTATATAAGATAAGAGGAGAACGGAACAAGATGGATAAGAAAAAAAGATTAAAAAAAGCCAGATATATTACTGGCTTTGATGGCGTGAGGACATTGGCTGTTATTGGGGTTATCCTTTATCACCTCGTGCCATCTAGTCTACAAGGTGGATACTTAGGTGTACCGATATTTTTTGTTGTATCGGGTTACTTGATTACTGATTTACTTAATCAGGAATGGGAACAAAATAAAAAAATTGATGTTCTAGGCTTTTATATTCGACGGGTTCGACGACTTTATCCAGCGTTATTGACGATGTTGATTGCAACTATTGCCTATATAACACTATTTCAAAGAGAGTTATTGAAAAATATTCAAGAAATTTTCGCATCAAATTTGTTATATGTTTATAATTGGTTTCAAGTTTTGCACAAAGAATCATATTTTGATCATTTCGGGACGCCATCACCATTTACGCATCTTTGGTCGCTATCAATTGAAGGTCAGTACTATTTTTTCTGGCCTATTATAGTGGCGTTGCTAATTGTGTTTTTAAAACGAAAAGAACGGATTTTTAATCTTATCTTTATCTTAGCTTTTATTTCCGCATTAGCGATGGCCTTCTTGTATAAAGCAGGATCTGATCCAAGTCGTGTCTATTATGGAACGGATACAAGAATGTTTTCAATTTTATTGGGGTCAGCACTTTCATTTATTTGGCCAAGCAGTTCTTTAAAAAAGGAAATTTCAAAAAAAGGCCGATTTGTTTTAGATGCGTTAGGTATAGTATCGCTCATAACAATTATTAGTTTGTTTTTGACTATGTCAGATCAAAGTTCGCTTGTTTATCGTGGAGGGATGTTTTTCTTTTCAGTTTTAGTTATGATTTTTGTAGCTACAATTGCACATCCTGGAGCGGATATGAACAAAATTATGACAAATCCTGTTTTTACTTGGGTTGGTAAGAGAAGTTATGGCATTTACCTATATCAATTTCCAATAATGGTATTCTATGAGTCAAAGATTCAGAGTATAGGTGATCATCCATGGCTAAACGCGCTAATTGAAATATCTATCATTTTATTAGTGAGTGATTTGTCATATCGATTCTTAGAAAGACCTCTACAAAGATTTAATTATAAACAAACATTTACATTTATTAAAGAAACCTTTACAAAGGATATTAAAAAAACTCGTCAAAAATTTTCTATTATTGTGGGTGCATTAATAATTGGTATAGCGTTGTTTGGAATAATTAACGGACCAAGTCTTTCAATTACTGGAGTGAATGCTTTACAGAATACTATTAGTGAGAATGCTAAAGTAGCTGATAAAAAGAATGCTGACGCATTAAAAAAACCGAGCTCGTCTAGTTCTAAGAAAAAACAATCAAGTAGCAAAAGTGCTTCTAAAACTAGTTCTTCAAAAGTAGTTGCTGAAAAACAAAGCCCAACATCATTAACAAAGGCTGAGACAAAAAAAGCCTCAAGCGTATATGCAACGGCAATTGGTGATTCTGTATTGGCAGATGGAGAAAACATATTACAAGATGATTTCCCACATATGTATGTTGATGCAAAAGTCGGTCGTCAGGTATATACAGCTGCTGATGATATTAGGTTGTTGGCTAAGCAAGGTAAACTTCAAGATAACGTTGTTATTGGTTTAGGGACAAATAGTCCATTTACAACCGATCAGTTTGACGATATTATGAGTGCAGTTGGTTCGGGGAAACAAGTTTACTGGATTAATGTACATGTCCCAACAAGGCGTTGGGAAGGTACCGTTAATAGCATGTTGGAGACACAAAAGAAAAAATATTCAAATTTGCATATAATTGATTGGTATTCATATAGTAAGGATCATACAGAGTGGTTTTATGATGATAATGTTCATCCAGATCCCGATGGTTCAAAGTATTATGCAACGTATATTGCAAGACAATTAATTAAAAATATGTAAAATACTTAAGAAGCCCTACAAACTATGGTTTGTAGGGCTTCTTATTTTTGGGTCTGCGTCAAATAGTGTTGGTGAGACGATAAACGTCTAATTTAATTAAGGGAAATCCAAAAGGATTTCCTTTTTTTAGTTATGAATTAATAAAATTCTTTCAAATAGATGATGCCAGTTTCTGAAACCGTAACAGCTACGTTTAAGTGTTTTAATTTTTCGGTTAAGTCCCTCTATAGGGCCATTTGAATATGGTGAAGATAAACTATTTTTAATATAATGCTGATTCTTTTTAAAAGTGGTTATTACAGTATCCATTTCACTGTTATTAGGTTGATAGTCTTCTAATAACTGAGTTAAATTAGAAGTGTCGGCTTTATTGATAGCTAATAAAATATCTTGATATGTTTCATAGACTTTTTTGAAGTTAGAACTTTGTTCTAATCCTAAATCAACAACATTCTGTTGCGTCATATATTCTTTCGTACTAAAAAAATAAACAGATTTTGAACTTTCTAGTTCTGTTTCTTGTTTGTGAAAAAGGCGCCACTGAGTTTTTAAAGCTTTGTAATAATCCCTTTATGGTTGTCAGATGAAATAATATAATTTCATCCGATAATCATGGAGGGATTTTTGTATGTCC